>JASFTJ010000426.1:0-3520 GCA_050053615.1 Anaerolineae bacterium
TTCCATTCACGAGCAAATGCTGGGTCACGCACAGCTGGGGCGAGAGTTGCGTGGCGAGGGTTCAGCTCGCCGAGTCTGCTGAAGGAAGAAGGGTGCTTCAGCGTAATACAGGCCCTCGCAGTTCTGGCGAGAGCCTGTCCGTAAGTGGTGGGCGAAACAGGACTCGAACCTGTGACCTCTTCCTTGTAAGGGAAACGCTCTCCCAACTGAGCTATTCGCCCACTATGTCGAAATTATACCCCGAAACCGGGCGACTGTCAATTGACACCGCCTCCGTTCCGTGCTATCCTCAAGGCGGGCCTTTGTGGCGCGACGTGGGATCGCTGAGCCGCTGATTACGTTGAGGATCTCCAGTGCCCTTCAGGGTATCAGCGATTCCGCAGGAACGCCTTCGGCTCCTAGAGTTCAGGCAACAGGACGGTTTTATGGTCGTGCTAGCGAAAGGTGAGCAAAATGGCAGCCGCGACCATCGCCAGACCGAGGAGCAGCAGCCACCAGTTCGCCCGCAGGGCCTGGCCCCAGCTCTCGCCCCGTGGCGATGCCTCGACCGGAAGGGTTGCCGCGTCGCCCGAGAGCATCTGCGACCAAGCGGCCACCGACTCGGGCCGATCCTTGGGATGAAGGGAGAGGGCCGCCAGCATGGCTCGCTCGACGGTGGGCGAGATGGCCGGGTTGGCCTGGCGGGGCGGAAGCAAGGCTTTGGGGTCCAGGAAGCGGTCCTGCGCGCTCGCGGGCGGACGACCGGTCAGCAGATGGTAGAGGGTGGCTCCCAGGCTGTACAGGTCGCTGCGGGCGTCGGTGTGGCCCAGTTCACCGGCATATTGCTCGATGGGTGTATAAGGCAGCGAACCGATACCCCGCAGCCCGGTGAGGGTGTGCGGATCGTCGGGATCGAGGGGCTTGACCAGGCCAAAGTCCACCAGCTTGATGCGACCCTCGGGCGTCAGCTTGATGTTGCCCGGCTTGATGTCGCGGTGGAGCACCGGCGGTTCCTGGCTGTGGAGGTAGCTCAAGGCATCGGCCAACTGGTCCATCCAGCGTAGCACATCCTGCTCGCCGAGGAACTGTCCCTCGCGGCGGACCTGCTGGGCTATCTGGTGCAGATCCTTGCCTGGCACATAGTCCATGACCAGGTAGTCGCGGGTCAAAGCTGTTTGGTCTGCATGGACTGGAGTGAGGGTGAAATAATCAGAGACCTTGGGCAGGTTGGGGTGGTCCAGGCGGGCCAGCGTGCTGGCCTCGCGGAGGAACTGCTCGCGGGCCTGGGCCAGCGCTTCGTCGCTGATGCCGGACGGCGGCCAGATTTCCTTGATGGCGCACGAGCGGCCGGGTAGGCGGCGATCGGCGGCTTTGTAGACCGCGCCCATGCCGCCTTGGCCGATGAGGCCCTGGATTTCGTATCGGTTGCGGAGCAGTGTGCCGCGCTCCAATCCCTGGTGCATGGGTGACTCCTGTTGCGTAATACCGGTTGCGCGATGACTTTGCGGAACACATCGTCAGCCGGGATCTGTCAGGATCGTAGCGCAAGGCTCACATTCTGTCAAGGAGAGGAGATCGGATGTCGGAGCAGAGGGAAGCAGCGCTTTTGCTGTGGATGGATGATGAGGAGATCAAGGGGCGCTGGTCGCTGGCCGGGCCGGTGACGACCATCGGGCGTTGGGACGATAATGACGTGGTGGTGGACGACCGTTGGGTGTCGCGCCACCATGCCCAGATCCGCCGCGAAGGGGAGCAGTATGTCGTCGAGGATCGGGGCAGCAAGAACGGCACCTTTGTCAACGGGCAGCGTATCGCCGAACCGACGGTGCTGGCCGACGGCGACGTGCTGCAGGTCACGCCCCTCGTCGAACTGACCTTTGTGGATTATGGCTCGACCGCGCCGTTGCCCGGCGAAGCCCAGGCGCCCGGCCTGGGGATCGACCGAGTGTCGCGGCAGGTGTCCGTCCGCAGTCAGCTGCTCGATCCACCCCTGTCCCACGCGCAGTTTACGTTTCTCGCCCTCCTGGCCGAGCAGCTAGGCCGGGTCTACAGCCGCGACGAGGTGATCGCTGCCGTCTGGCCAGAGGATGCGGCCGAGGGCGTGAGCGACGAGGCAATAGACGCGTTGGTGCGCCGCATCCGCCTGCGCCTGCGCGAACTGGACCCCGACCACGAGTACATTGTCACGGTTCGCGGTTATGGCTTCAAACTGGACCTAGACTAGTCCAGCGCGAGCATGTCGTTTTGAGCGACCGGAGGGACCGCAGACTCTTGTTGCTCGGCGGCGTTGCGCCTGCTCCCTTGGTTCTTCCAGGGTAGCGGAAGGCGGTTCCATCCGTGCGCCAATTTGGGCAAAAGCGACCTGGGCGATCCAGATCGGCCCGATGCCTCGGATGCTAGGGGGACTCGCCGAACCGCTCACGGAAATCCCACAGCAGATCATCTCCCATATCTTCCAGTCGGGGTTTGACGCCTAGAATGGCGCTGAGCACCGGCGGCGACAGGGATGGCAGTTCGGCTTCGAACCATCTCAAGACCGATTGCATCAGTGCCAGATTGGGGCGCCTTTCGGTGGCTGCCCCTCTCAGTGTGGCTATTTTCTCCAGCGCCTCAACTCGCCTCGCCTTGGGCGCTTGGTCCCGTACTTTGTCCCGGAGTTCGTCCAAAAGAGCCGGCAGCGGGTCGGCGGCTGGCTGCGGGGCTGGTACTGAGGGAATGGGCGCCGTGGCCCCTATGTCCAAGATGCTAATCTTCTCGCCCTTGATCTGATCGATCTGGACCACGGGCGCTGTCCACTGGTCCTGCCTGCCTGTCTGTTCCCTCTCTTGGAGAGCCAGGATGCGCCCCTCAGGCGCCCGCATAAAGAGCACCGGCGTAGCCCAGTCCACCTGAGCCCGCCACGGCTCGCCCAGTTCCGAGAGGATCGCCTTGCGCCCCTCGCTCACGGCGGCGTCCACCGGGTAGTCATCGGTCAGGGCGTCATAAAACTCGGCGGCAAAGGCCTGGGCGCTGCTATCGGGCATGGCGTACTGATGGGCAATAACCGCCGGCAGACCGGCGCGAACCAGGGCCGCAGCCACACTGCTAAAGGCGTCGCCGGTGGCGGCAAGGGCCGATTCGCAGGCGTTGAGCAGCGCCAACCGGACGCCGGTATCACGGAATAGCTGGGCCAAGGTGTCGCTGGTGACAGGCTGACCGCGGCCGTCGTCGTCTTCAAAGAGCAAATAGCCGGTTTCTCCAAAGAACCCGCCGTGACCGGAAAAGTGGAAGGCGTGACACCCCTGGCGCAGGCGATCGCGCAGTACCGCAAGCGTGCCTGGCTGGCCCGGGACGATCTCGATCTTGGTCTCATCCATCGGCGCCGTCAGGGCCGAACGCAGTCGGGCGGCCTCCCCCGCCACGTCCAATCGTGGCGCATCCTCTGGGCTGGCGACCAGGTGTAGGAGGCGCAGCGGCGGCTGAACGGCCAGCGACCGCGGCGTGTCGGGCAGGTCCAAGAAGCGGACCACCGGGCTGCGCGGACTGGTGGACAGATAATCGG
>JASFTJ010000427.1:0-3517 GCA_050053615.1 Anaerolineae bacterium
GAGCATGGTGGGGCAGAATGCCCAGTTGTCCCTCCACGCCGGGAGCCACGACTACGTCCACATCGTCGTCAAAGACAATGCGTTCGGCAGTTACAACTTCGCAGCGGATTTGGGCCATCTACTTGTCAACCTTTCACCGATGTCTACAGTGTTTCAGCAGCCTCTACCGCTTCGTCAATCCCGCCGACCATGTAGAAGGCCTGCTCCGGCAGACCATCATGTTTGCCATCGAGGATCTCGCTGAAGCCACGGACCGTCTCCTTTATAGACACGTAGCGACCATCTCGACCAGTGAACTGTTCGGCGACAAACATCGGCTGGCTGAGGAAGCGTTGAATCTTGCGGGCGCGGGCCACAACCAGCTTGTCATCTTCCGACAACTCGTCGATACCGAGAATGGCAATGATGTCCTGAAGGTCCTTGTAGCGCTGGAGCACGCGCTGTACCTCGCGGGCCACGTTGTAGTGCTCTTCTCCCACGATCCTTGGGTCGAGGATGCGCGACGTCGAGCTCAGCGGGTCTACGGCCGGATAGAGGGCCTGCTCGGCGATGGAGCGTTCCAGAGCGATGGTCGCGTCCAGGTGGGCAAAGGTCGCCACCGGTGCCGGGTCTGTATAATCGTCGGCGGGGACATAGACAGCTTGCATGGAGGTGATGGACCCCCTGCGGGTGCTGACGATCCGCTCTTGCAGGTCCCCCATCTCGGTGCCCAGGGTCGGCTGATAGCCCACGGCGCTGGGCATTCGCCCCAGCAGAGCCGATACTTCAGAACCGGACATGACAAAGCGAAAGATATTGTCAATAAAGAGCAGGACGTCACGGCCTTCATCGCGGAAATACTCGGCCATCGTGAGCCCGGTCAGACCCACCCGCAGGCGCACACCCGGCGGCTCGTTCATTTGACCAAAGACCATAGCCACGCTGTCGATCACGCCCGACTCGCGCATCTCGTACCACAGGTCATTCCCCTCGCGGGAGCGTTCGCCAATGCCGGAAAAGACTGAGAAGCCCTTGTGCACCTCGGCAAAGGTGCGGATCAGCTCTTGGATGATCACCGTCTTGCCCACACCCGCACCACCAAAGATACCAGTCTTGCCCCCCCGGGTAAAAGGAGCGATCAGGTCAATCACCTTGAGACCAGTTTCCAGGAACTCGGGTTTTGTAACCTGTTCCTCAAACGATGGAGCCGGACGATGAATGGGATAGTGCTGCTCAGCTTCCACAGGCCCAGCATTGTCGATCGGCTCGCCGATTACATTAAAGATACGACCCAATGTTGCCGGGCCAACCGGAACCCTGATCGGCGCGCCCGTACTGATCGCTTCCGTACCCCGTCGCAGGCCATCAGTGGCGTCCATCGCCACGCATCGGACCCAATCATTCCCCAGGTGCTGTTGCACCTCGACGACCAGCGTGTCGCCATTCTTGGCTATTTCGACAGCGTCATAGATCTCGGGCAATTCCCCGGTGGGGAACTCGACGTCTACCACAGGGCCCATGACCTGCACAACTCGGCCCTTGCCACCTTTCGCCATTCGTCCTCCTCAGATAGTCAATCGCACTCGCTCTGCCCCAAAAACAAGGCGCTAAACAGGCTCGTTTCACTCCAGGTGTTCACGCGGCACAACCAAACAAGTGACCGTATCTCGAACACCAGCTGCCGGACGGATATCCTTCATAATAGTCGCCAGAATATCGTTGGTGTTGGCCGCTTCGATGGCAACGATCAAGTCGTACGGCCCCGTGATCATCTCGACCGACTGGACGACCGGGCTGACCCGTAGTATGCTGTAGATCGCCTTGGTCAATCCAGGCGCCGTCCGAAGGAGAACATATGCCTTTGCGGACACGGGTCCCTCCCTTCTTGCTAGGCCCTTGCCTGCGTCAATGCCTCAGCCCCACCGGCGATGTCCAGCATCTCCTTGGTAATCGCCTCCTGGCGGGCGCGGTTGTACGTCAAGGTCAGATCCTCCAACAATTCCTCAGCGTTCTCCGTGGCGTTGCGCATGGCTACCATCCGGGCGCTATGCTCACTGGACAAAGCCTCCAACACCGCTTGGTACACCTGCAACTCGGTGAAGCGGGGAAGCACAGTGCTCAGGATGCTTTGCGGGTCCGGCTCGTAGATGTACTCAATCGCCTCCGATTCTGGCCTCAATGCCCGATGCTCCGAGATAGGCGTCACACCCAGCTGCAGGGGATGAATAGGCAGTAACTGCCAGACGGCCGGCCGCTGGGTCAGGGTGTTGATAAAATCGCTATGAGCCAGGTACACGACGTCAAACTGCCCCGAAACAAAGCCATCCATTGCCGTGCGAGCGATAGGCGTGATATCCAGCAACCTCGGCTGCGGTGGCAGATCAGAGTACTCGGCGACGATCTTGTGTCCCGATCGCCACATGGCATCCCGCCCCCGCCTGCCGATGGTGATCAGCTCCACCGGGTAGGGAAGTTCGGCGATAAAACCACGCGCACGCTGGATCATATTGTGGTTATAGCTGCCGCACAGCCCTTTGTCGGAGGTGATCAACAACACCCCGACGGTACGGATCTCTTCCCGAATCTGAAGCAGCGGGTGCGTGGTTTCGTCCGGTCTGCGCTGCCCCGCCAAATGGTTCAAGATCTCCCAGGCTTTCTGCGAATAGGGCCGGGTTGCCAGCACCTGTTCTTGGGCGCGGCGCATCTTGGAAGCGGCCACCATCTGCATGGCTCGGGTCACTTGGGAGATATTCTTGACGCTGCGGATCCGTCGCCGGATCTCTCGTGTGCTTGGCATACTCCTCGCTCTATGCGGCGGCCATGGAATGCCGCCCAACAATCATCGTCGGCTGCTAATCTACCTGCCCTCAGGCTTGGGATCAAGCATCAGCGTCCGCTTCTCGCTGGGCGGGCTGATGTCTGTGCCGAGTGGCTTGCCGTTCTCGTTTTCGCCGGTCTTGCGCACGACACGGACCCACCAGTAGACCTCTGACCGTCCCTGGTCCGAGGGCAGGTGGAAGGGCGCCAGGAAAGCCCCTTCTGCGAGATGCGTCGTGCCCTTGGTAAAGACATAGTCGCCATACCAATGCTCGCCGGTGGCCGTTCGATAGGCGTCCAAGTGAACATGGTAATACTCATCCGCGGCCAGCTCGCCAACCGACTCCCACTCCAGCAGAGCGGTCGCCTTCCAGGAGATCGGGGCAGCATCCGGCGGATTCACTAGCACGGGAGCCGGATACTTCTGAACCTCAGACCGGGGTGTATTGGTCGGCGTGGGTGGACTCGACGTGGGCGTCGCCGTGAGCTCGGTGGCTGCTTCCGGGCTCGGCGTGGCGCCTTCAGGTGGTGTGACTGTAGGCTTGTCGGATCGCGTGGGCGTGGCAACAATGATCCATGGCGTCTGGGTTGGCGGAACTTTGGCCGCGCTCTCCGGACCCGGCGTTGCCGTAACGACAATGATCCACGGTGTCTGGGTGGGTGGAGACTCTGTTGGCTCCGGTGTCGTACCACAGCCGACCAGAAATGCGGTCACTGCTCC
>JASFTJ010000428.1:0-3505 GCA_050053615.1 Anaerolineae bacterium
TCTGGCGCTTTTCGGCGGGTGATGAGAAGCGCAGCACGGTCCGCTCCCAAGCCGAAGGATCGATGTCGTCCAGTGAACCTTCAACGTACCCCTGTTCGCGGGCATATTCGCCCAACTCGGTGCGGGGGTAGGGCTGGTAGAGGAATGCGTTGGCGTAGGCTGGCCTACAGGCATGGTTCAGGGCCAGCGTCTCGAAATCGTGCTCCAGCGCGCCGCCGGGCAGCCCGACCATGTTGGTTGTCAGTAACTCGATGCCCGCCTGGCGGATCAGGCGGCTGGCCTCAATGATCTGCTCATCGGACAGGTTACGATTGAGGACCTTGTTGCGCAGCGCTGGGTTGCCGGTCTCCAGGCCCATACCCACGCTGACGCAACCCGCCCGCTTGAGCAGTTCGATCTTTTCCGGGGTGACCAGGTTGGCCCGTACATTGCAAAAGAACGGCAATCCCACGTTTCGGGGGAATTGCTCGGCCAATTCCCGCAGCCAGTCGGCATAGACAATGAACAGATCATCGAGAAAGACGACGAACTGCATCGGGTAGCGCTGCTGTACCCAGCGAACCTCTTCGATGACCTTGCTTACGCTCGCCTGGCGCAGGCGCTTGCCCTTGCCCCGATAGATCTCGGCCAGAGCGTGGTTGAAGCAATAGGTGCAGTCGTAGGGGCAGCCCCGACTGGTGATAAAATGCTTGATGCCACTCTGTCGTGTGAACGCGTCTTTTTCAAACAGCAACTCGCGGTCGGGGAAGGGCAGGACATCGAGGTCATTCTTCAAGGCGCGGACCGGGTTGCGCTCCACGCTTCCGTCGCGCTTGAACCACCAATTGTCGATTCCGGTGAGGGGCCGGCCGGCCTCCACGGCCTCCACCAGATCCAGGATGGCGCCTTCGCCCTCACCGATGCAAACGGCATCCACGCCCGGCTGCTCGACAAACTCGGGAAAGTAAGTAGGGTGCGGCCCGCCAAAGATCGATACCGCGCCGGTCGCGGCCTCCTTGATGCGCAGGTTCAGGTCACGGTAGTAGGTCTGGGAGCCGGTATAGACGCTGTACCCCACGACATCCGGCTGCCACGCTCGCGCCACCGTCACTGGGTTCTCGTCGGCGGCGATGGCCAGTCGCACCTCGTGCCCTGCCTGCCGCAGCACGCTCGAAAGATAGAGCAGGCCCAGCGGCTCGTAGTCAATTTGCTTCTCGACGAACAGAATGCGCATTCTTCGGTCCATGTGGTGCACGATGACAAATGACGAACGACGAACAACCTACGCCGCGTTGTCCTTTGTCGTTCTTACATCCCGACGCCGTCGATGGCTGCGCCGCACTTGATGCACGCGCCATCTTGAATGTTGTGCTGCGTGACCCGGAATCCCCACCGCCCCAGGACGGTCTGGCCACAGTTGGGGCAGATGGTGTCCTCCAGGCCGGCGCCAGGCATGTTGCCCACATAGACGTAGCGCAGCCCTGCTTGCCGCCCCAGCTCGTAGGTGCGACGGAGGGTCGTCTGCGGCGTTGGCCCCCGATCGTACATCTTGTAATCGGGATGGAAGCGGCTGACATGCCAGGGTGTCTCGACGCCCAACTCGTCGGCGATGAACCGTGCGATGTCGTTCAGCTCTGCCTCAGAGTCGTTCATGTCCGGCACAACGAGGGTGGTAACCTCGACCCATACGCCCAGTTTTTTCATACTTTTGAGGGAGTCGAGCACCGGCTGGAGCTGGGCGCCGCAGACCTTCTTGTAGGTCTCGTCGCGAAAGGCTTTCAAGTCCACATTGGCCGCGTCGAGCCATGGTTCATGACCATCGCTCAGGCCCTGAAAGAGCTCCAGCATCTCGCGGGTCATGTAACCATTGGTCACATACACGCTGGCGATGTCCACCTCGCGGGCTAGGCGGGCGATGTCATAGCTGTACTCAAAAAAGATGGTGGGCTCGGTGTAGGTGTAGGCGATGGACCGCGAGCCATATCGCTGTGCGCTGCGGACCACCTGTTCCGGCGACGCTTGACGGCCCAGGATCTCCCCCCGGTCGCGCGGCATCTGCGAGATGTCGGCGTTCTGACAGAATCTGCAGCGAAAGTTGCAGCCCGCCGTGGCAATGGAGAAGGCGGTGCTGCTCGGATAGAAATGAAAGAGCGGCTTCTTTTCAATGGGGTCGACCGCTTGCGACAGCGGAATCCCATAGACCAGTGTGAAAAGCGTCCCGTTCTGGTTCTCCCGGACCTGGCACACCCCCTTGCGCCCTGGTGCGATCAGGCAGCGGTGCGCGCACAAGTTGCAACGTACCCGTTGGTCATCCAGCTTGTCGTAGAGCAGGGCTTCTTTCATAACCAACCTCACACAGCCATCACTGACCGACCAAACTGCCCGTCGCCCAGTTTGTCTCTACAGCCCATCGGCCGAGGCCAGGATCGCCTCCAGCGAGCGGCGGCTGGGCGCATCCCCCGGCAGCTTGACGATGGGTTCACCCAGGGCGTCCAATTCGTTCACTGCCGGATCAGCCGGGATGAGCCCTGCCAGTTCGAGATTCCGCTCTTGGATGGCCGCCAGCAGCGGCTCGGGCAGGCTATCGCCGTTGACGCGGTTGACGATGAGGTAGGTCGCACCCACGGCCGTCTTGAGCTCGTCGATCAACTCGGCCACCCGTCCGGCGGCGACGATGCCCCGTATGGTCGGGTCGGAAATGATGAGCAGCAGATCCACGTCGCGGGTGGTGCGCCGGCTGAGATGCTCCAGGCCGGCTTCGTTGTCAATCACCACGTAATCGTAGGCATCGGACAGGCGGTCGACGGACGTCCGCAAGATGTTGTTGGCCGCGCAGTAGCAGCCGGGACCTTCCGGCCGGCCCATGGCCAGGAGGTCAAAGGACTTTTGCTCGGTCAGCGATTCCTGGATGCGAAAGTCGAGATAGTCCCACTTGCTCATGCCGGCCATCGCCCGCCCGCCGCTGACGGCCGTGGCCGTTTCCTCGCGCACATCGCCCACGGTGTCGAACAGCGGCACGCCCAACGCCAGGTTCAGGTTGGTGCTCGGATCAGCGTCAATAGCCAGCACCGTGCCCTTGGCGTTCCTGGTCAGATAGTCGATGATCAGCGCCGAGACGGTGGTCTTGCCCGTTCCACCCTTCCCGGCCACGGCAATCGTCTTTGTCACTTCTTTCCCCCTAACATGGACTGATTTACTCCACTTCCATAGTAACATAGAGGATGGTGCCTGTCAAATAGCGCTGAATAGTCAGGCTGTGCACGTTCGAGAATTTGATGGCACCTTCCGAGCGTGGTATAATGCGGGCGGTCGGGATTGGACTGGGGGGGACCATGATCCGAGGAGCAAAAACTCGGCTGCGCGCTTTGGAGCACGACGATCTAGCCCATTTCGTGCGCTGGATCAACGATCCTGAGGTGCGTCACTTCATGGCCATGCGCTATCCTCTCTCCATAGCCCAGGAGGAGAAATGGTGGGAAGGCTTCCTGGAGAGGGAGGACGAGTACATCTTTGCCATCGAAGCGAC
>JASFTJ010000429.1:0-3488 GCA_050053615.1 Anaerolineae bacterium
GTCCCGGTTGCTCTTCTGCCGGCAGTGCAACACGTCCATGCGCGGCTTTTCGAGCAACGGCGCCCGGAACCGCTACTACGGCGACCACCTCTTCCGCGAGAAATGGCGCGGGGAGCGAAAGGAGGGGCTGACCGATGTGGAGCTGGAGGCCAACCTGGGCCTGGCCTACGACCACCAGCCCAACGTGAGGGCGGTGGAAGCCGAGAAACAGGTGCAGGCCGTCGTCGGCCAGCTCGCCCTGCCCAACGACTGGAAGCGCCTCATCCTGGCCTACCTCACCGAGGAGGGCGGCCTGAGCGCCTTCCACCGCAAGAAGCTGGAGGTGCGGGAGCGGCTGCAGCGGGCCAACGAGCGCTATCTGTCGCCGGTGGCGCCCATCTCCCGCTGGGACCTGGAGCGCATCGAGCGCGAGTGCCTGGCCGAACTGGCCGAGCTGGAGCGCATGCTGCCGCCGGGCGTGAAGGCACCCGACGTGTGGCAGTACCTGGACGACTTTGGCCAGCTCTTGGAGGCGGCCACCTGGGTGGAGCAGAACGAATTTCTGAGCCAGCTTTGTTCGGCCATCTTTGTCCGGGGCCAGCAGGTGGTCAACCTGGTCGCCTACCCCGCCTTCTACGATTTGTTGGCCGACGCCGCCCGGCAGGCGGCCCGAATCGGGGAAGAACCGGGGGAAGCATTAACAGAGGGGGAACACGCATGAAAAGCTCAAGGAAAGGTTCGAAACGAAGCCGACCCAGGCGTCTGAACGTGAGGAAGAAGCAGAAACCAGATCCGATGACGATTCTCTGCAACCCGATGTATGGCTACGGCCGCTGGCTGGAACCGACGGCCGTCGTGGTCGACCAGGTCCTCAAACGAAACGTGGAGCTGGCGGAGAGGCAAAAGAGGACGGGCCAGGCTATGACCCTGGAGGAGCTGGACGCCGAATTCACGGCCGTCCTCGATGACCTGGAAGAGGATGGCTTCTGCCGGCGGATGCCGGATCTGCCGCCCCTGGTCCCCAAGGAGACCTGGCTCCGGGCGCAGCAGGAGTTCATCAACCGGCTGGTTACGGGCAGGGCGTTGTGAGTGTGTTCAGTCCGCGCTGTCCGCGTCGTCTGCCAGGTAGCCGGCGATCAGGACCTGCACCGCTTCGACCAGCTTGCGGCGCTGGGTGCGGTCGGGGATGCGCTGCAGGTCCTCGACCAGGTTGCCGATGTCGGAGGGCAGTGAGTCGGGGTCCACCGCCACTCGCTTGAAGAGCTTCATCGTCGGGTAGCCGGCCAGAGGCAGCAGCTCGTTGGGGTTGACGCCAAAGTGGTCGGCCAGGGCGATGAGCGCCTGGCGCTGGGGGCGGCGGCCGTCGACGACGTAGCGGCGCAGGGCGCCGTGGTCCAAGCCGGCGTTGAGCGAGGCTTCCCGGTAGCTCTCGTTTCGGTCCTGGCGCAGTTCGTCCAGGACCTGGGCCAGGCGGGCCGGATCGTAGTCAGGCATGGGTCATTCTCCTTGACAAATCTCCCGAGGGGGGTATAGTAGGGTATCTCAATCCCACGGGAGGTGCAACATGCGAGCAGTGAGTTATCTCCGCGCTTCGACGGAGGAACAGGTGGAAGAAGGCCACAGTTTGGACGCACAGCGGACATCCACGCAGCACTTTATCGAGGCCCAGGGCTGGAATCGGGTCCACGAGTACGTGGATGCCGGCTTGTCGGCCAAACGGGACAGCCGGCGCCCGGCGCTGGAGCGCCTGCTCCGCGACGCGGCCCTGGGCCGCTTTGACGTGGTCGTGGTGGACAAGGTGGACCGCTTCTATCGCTATCTCCAGGGCCTGCTCTCGGCCCTGGACCGGCTGGACGACCACGGCGTGACCTTTGTCTCGGTCAAGGAGAACCTGGACTTTTCGACGCCCTGGGGCAAGCTGGCCCTGACAGTGCTGGGCATGCTGGCCGAGATCTACATTGACAACCTGCGCGAGGAGACGAGCAAGGGCAAGCGGGCGCGGGCGCGGAAAGGGCTGTGGAACGGCAGCATCCCCCTCGGCTACTGCCGGGGCACCTGTGCCCGCTGCGAGGATCCCAACGGGGAAGGCTACTGCCCCCACTTTGGTGAGGCGGACCTGAACCGGGACTATCCCGACGTGTCCCTCATCGCCCACCCCATCGAGAGCGTCGCGGTCAAACGGGCCTTCAAGTGGTACGGGACGGGCAGGTGCAGCGACGCCGACGTCACCGAGCGGCTCAATGCCTACCGCCATCGCTTGCCCGACGGCCGGGAGGTCGAACTGCGGACCAAGGGCATCCCGAATCGGTATCCGCCCGGACCCTTCAGCCGGAGCTCGGTGCGCGACATCCTGCTCCGCCGCTTCTACACCGGGGTGGTGGTCTACTACGGCACCGACGACGAGGGCCGCAAGCGGAAGCGTCACGACTTTGCCTACACGGCGCCGGGCAGGCATCCGGCCCTGGTCAGCGAGGAGCTCTTTGACGAGGTGCAGGAATTGCGCAGCTTTGCGGCTAACCGGAGACGAAACGAGCAGGGCGTCCCCCGGCTCTATCCCCTGTCGGGCATCCTGCGCTGCTCGGAGTGTGAGCGGCAGATGTGGGGCTTTTCGGCCAACGAGGGCATCCGCTACTATCGGGACTCGACCCGGGCCGAGCGCCGGGGCGACTGCGAGCAGATGACGGTCCGCGCCGAGGAGATCGAAGAGGAGCTCGTGGACCTCCTTCGCCAGTGCCGGTTGCCCGAGGACTGGCAGGACCGCTTGGTCGAGTTCATCCATCCGCCGGAGGACCAGGCCGAGGTGGAGAAGAAAGAGCAGGCCCTGGAGGCGCGGCTGGAGCGGGCGCGGGAGCTCTACCTGGCGGGGGACATCGGCCGGAGCCGGTACCTGGAGGAAAAGTGGGCCGTGCAGGTTGAGCTGACCAGTTTGCATCCTGTACCGAAAGATGCTATAATGGCAACGGGTTCGGTTCTGCAAGATTTCGACCGTTCGTGGTTGAATGCACATTCATATCCAGAAAAAGCAAGACTGCTGCGAGGTCTAGTCGCAGCAGCCTTTGTCAAGGGACGATCGCTAGTTGCTGTGAGGCCTACCGAATCGTTTTTCCCCTTGGCACACTATTGCTGGAGCGGGAGCGACGGGGGTGGTCCGATAGTCAAGTAATTCGCGCAATCAGAAACCCTTCCCCCGCAGCCGCTCGGCGTTTGGCGCTCAAAGTGTAACACACCTCCCGCTTTTTTCCCAATCAGCAATCATACCTGGTCATTGACCCGGTTGTCAGTAGACAGCCGGGCTTTTTTGTGCCCGCGACCAGGAGTGTCCTATCGTGAAGAGACAACAGCATATCGTGCCGAACATGCTGACGGCAGCCGAAGCAGCAGCCGTGGCCAACGTCAGCCTGCGTACCCTCTTGGATTGGCTGGATGACGAGCTTTTGCCCCACGTCCGCCTGGACGCCGAGGGGGTGCGGGTGGCCATCGACGCCGACCAGCTCCTCCAGTTCCTCCGG
>JASFTJ010000430.1:0-3480 GCA_050053615.1 Anaerolineae bacterium
GATTGCCCCCTGCTCTCGAAGAGGAACTCTTTCGCATCGCCCAAGAAGCGCTCAACAACGTGGTCAAGCACGCCCGCGCCACACAGGTGACGCTCGACCTGCGCTATGGCGAACAGGCGGTCCGCCTGGAAGTGGGCGACGATGGAGTGGGGTTCGAACCGGCTGCTGCCCGGCAGCGCGGTGGACTCGGGCTGGAGGGCATGGAAGAGCGCCTGAAAGACATCGACGGCAAGCTGCACGTCGAGAGCGCGCCCGGACAGGGCACAAAGGTCCAGGTGGAAGTGCCAATCGGTCGCGTTTTGCTGGAAAAAGGGGACCCGCTTGCATTGCCCCGCATGCTCACCCTCCCTGGCCCGGAGCTGCGATCGCAGCCGCAGGCGCCGATCCGGGTGCTCATCGCCGACGACCACGCCATTGTCCGCGAGGGCATCCGGGCGCTTCTGGCTACGCAGACAGGTCTCGACGTGGTCGGCGAAGCCGGCAATGGACAGGAGACAGTGGACCAGGTCGAGGAGCTGCACCCTGACGTCGTCCTCATGGACCTGTTGATGCCTGTCATGGACGGGGTCGAGGCCACGCGACGGATCATGGCCCGCCATCCCCAGGTGCGCATCCTGGTGCTCACCAGCTTTGCTTCCGACGAAAAGGTCTTTCCTGCCATCCGGGCCGGAGCGCTGGGCTACCTGCTCAAAGACTCTGGGCCTGAGGACCTCGTGGGAGCTATCCACAACGTCTATCACGGCCAGTCTTCGCTTCATCCCCTCGTCGCCCGCAAGGTGTTGCGGGAGTTGGCCCAACCTTCAGATCGCCCCCCAGCGCCCGACGCCCTGACCGAGCGCGAGCGGGAGGTGCTACGTTTGCTAGGCCGGGGGTTGAGCAACGCCGAGATCGCCAGCGAACTGGTCATTGCCCCGGCGACGGTGCGCAGTCACCTCAGCAACATCCTGGGCAAGCTCCACCTCGACAACCGCACCCAAGCCGTCCTCTATGCCCTTCGGGAGGGGCTGGCCTCGCTGGACGATGGCCCCGGTCATGTCGAAGGATAGCCTTTCTGGTTGACATGAGGTTTGAGGTAGCTCCACACTTTACCGTGGTGAACGGCGATGGGCCATTCTATTGCCCGGATGAACCCCGCATGTAGGGCCGGATTCCAATCCGGCCCCAAGATGGCGGGTTGGAAACCCGCCCTACTTGTCAACCACGGCTGAGTGAGGTGCTACCAGGTTTGACCAGACAGTAGAAAACGGCATAACTTGATTCTGGGTGCGGAGCCGTAGGCACGCCGTACCGGCACGGTGTTCCTTCGGAATCGCCCGGCGCTAAAGACGCTGGCCAGGTAGGCAAAGCCCCTGCGGGGCTAAGAATCAGCCTGAAAGGCTTCGCCCTTTGAGTCCGACGGCTTTTGCGGAGCACCCCGACGCGCAGCGAAGTGGGTAGCCTCGGGCTTTTCATCGGCTGTTGTGGGGTCCCCCCTTCCGGGCCGGCCTTTTGTTTCGGCAACACCGCTGCGCCGCGATCACAGCACTTGAACGCTCCGTTGAGCCAGGATCATCACTCTGTGGATCACAAACGTCGGTGTCTCGGCTATACTGTAGGCGAGGATGAGTGCATCCCAAGGAATACTAGAGGGAACAGAATGGGCCGACAATTGCGGGTACTCATCGCCGACGACCAACCGCGAGCGCGTCACAGCCTGCGCTCGCTCCTTGCCACCTGGCCCGGCATCGAGGTGGTGGGTGAGGCTACCGATGGGGAAGAGGCCGTGCAACTGGCCGAGGAGTGCCGGCCGGACGTGGTATTGATGGACATCCGCATGCCGGGCACGGATGGCTTGGCCGCCACGCGGCTCATCAAGGATCGTTGGCCCGAGACCCGGGTCGTCGTTCTGACCATGTATACGGATTACACCGCCGACGACGCTCTGGCCGCCGGGGCCGATGCCTTCCAGCTCAAAGGGAGGCCGGCCGAAGAGTTGTTGGAAGCCATCCTGGCGCAGTCGTGACGCCAGCCAATCGACAGGAGGGAAAAGAAATGCATCTCACAGATATCGTCTGGTGGGGGTACACGGCGTTCATCGCCGCGGTTGCCCTCTTTTTGTTGGTCTTCGCCGCCAAGGTGAGGCAGAAAGGAGAGTAGCCATGGACGTGCGCGAGCGACGCTGGCTATTTGTGCTGATCGGCGTCTTTCTAGTGTTCAACGTCGTCACCCTGTCGCCCCTCGTGCCCTGGCAAAAGTGGCTGCTGTGGTCCAAGCCCACGCCCAGCAAGACCTTTGCCATCGAGGTGGAGGACTACCGGTTCAGGCTCCCCCCGGAAGGCATCGAGGCCAAAGCGGGCGAATACGTCGAGTTTGTGGCCACGTCCGGGGATGTGACCTATGGCTTTGGCGTCTTTCGCAAAGACGGGACGATGGTCTTCCAGATGCAGGTGCTGCCGGGGATGACCAACCGCATCGTGTGGCAATTTGACCAAGCAGGAAGCTACGACGTGCGCTCCACCGAGTATTCGGGTCCCCGTCATTCGGAAATGTTTGTCCCCGACGCGATCCACGTGAGTCCGTGACCGAGGAGGTGCACAGATGACTCAGCTAGGTTGGCAGGAAAAATGGACGCTGCGGTTCGCCGTGGTGGGCTTGCTGTTCTTGGCCCTCGCCGGCTTTGAGGGCCTGTTGATGCGGACCCAGCAGTACGATTTGAATGCCCTGACCCCCATGGAGGGCGTGCTGAATACGGTCCGGTTCGGTGCCGAGCCGTCGCCGGAGGAGCTGTATTACTCGATGATGACGGCCCATCCCATCGTGGGCATCTATGGCTTTGTTTACATGGCCATCATGGGCGCCTTTTACTTTCTGGTGCCCTACTTGCTGGGCAGGAAGGAGGTCCGCCACAAAAAGCTAGTGTGGATCAACTTTGCGCTTCAGCCCATCGGCGTCCTGATCTGCTGGGGGGCGGGCTTTTTCGGCATGTTCAGCGCCCTGTACACCCTCTACTGGCCGCTGCCCGTGGCGTACGACCGGGTGCCGCTCCTGGGCAGCATCGCCTTCATGGTCGGCGCGGCGATCATCATGGTCAACATTCTGCTCTTTGCCTACAACCTGTTCAGCACGGTGCTGAGCAAGAGCAATCCCCGGGCTTATAGTTTTTGGGCGTTCCTTCGCTCGGCCTATGGCATCCCCCGCCTGCTCAAGCTGCTGGGCAAGGAGGACAAAAGCGCGCCCAATCTCGACTACAATGGCCTGCCGGTCTTTCTCGTCGCCGTGGGCCGGGGTTCCATCGACACGGTGATCAACGCCTTTGTGCTGCTCACAGCGGGAGTGTTGATTCTGGTCTACGGCCTGGCCGCCCTCGTCCAGGCCCCCCTCGATCCCGGAGCCGTCAATGCCCTAGTCTACAAGAACTGGTTCTGGTGGGGGCTGGACATGGTGGCCGACGGCAACGTGTTGATCTACACCGCCGGCATCTGGTACCTGCTCATCCCCCTG
>JASFTJ010000431.1:0-3477 GCA_050053615.1 Anaerolineae bacterium
CGGTAATCGAGCCAATCATAGCACAAAAGGATGTGCTCGTCAATAGGAAGTCCTTGGTGATACCCACAAATCCATTGGCAAGACTTTTGCTCCAGCGGAGGCGGCTCCCCTGTGCCTGGTCGTCACAGGACAGACACATCCCCGAAGGGGACTTGCAAAGCGGGAGAGCCCGGCCAGCTTGACGAAAGAGCCTATGGGCAATCACCAGGAAGTCCTGCTTAGTTGCTGGTCGGTCCTTCGGCGACGGCCTGTCGGGCCGCACGGAGGTTAGCCCACGGTGCAGTGATGGGCGTGACGCAGCCCGTACCGAGGACAAAGCGGCGGCCATCTGTCTCGGCGATGGCTTCCTGGGCCTCGTGGCGCACATCATCCGGCGCGCCGCGCAACATCGTCTCCCACTGGCGCAGTCCGCCCAGCACCGCCCCTTCGAAGCGAGCCTGCCCCTCGCGAAGCGCGGGCGCCGTCTCCTGGTCGTGCCAGTTAATGACCTGCACCGGATAGTCAGCCACCAGGTCAAACATCACCCGGTTGCCGTGCAGGTGCAGCACATTGAGCCACAGACCCTCGGCGGCCTCCAGCAGTTTGCGGTCAAAGGGCACACCAAACTCCTCGTACTCCCGGTCGCAGAGCAGCTCGTAGGTGGCGTGCTGCACGGCGAGAAAGATGCCGGCGATCCCACGCTTACGGGAGGCTTCGATAAAGCGCACAGTCGTCGCAGCAATCGTCTCCAGCCCAATGCGTACGGCCACCGGATTCTCCCGCAGGTGAGCCAACAAGTTCTGCCGTCCGACAAGGCTCTTGGCCTGGCACAGGGGGTTAAAAACCGTCTGGATGAACGGTACCTCGCCGCCCACCGCTTTTTCGATAAGCTCCAGGCAGCAGAGCTGCGCCCCCAATGCGCCCTGCTCCGGCTCCAGCCGTTGCAGGGCGTGCCAATGCTCCGGCGTGCGGACCGGATGATGCGTGTACTCGCGCGTGCCCTCGTCGTTGCCGATCCAATAGTCTTCCACACCCCAGTCGCGGACGCAAAAGCTGCTGGCCGGGGTGACCTTGATAAAGTCAAAATCGTACTGTCGTTGGAAAGCCAGTGTCGAAGCGGCCAGTTCGACCGGGTCCTGGTCGTCGCCGGGAAAGTGCCGCCACAGAGCCACCGGCGGTCGATCGGCCGGCTCTCCACGAAGGGTCGCTTCCAACCGTTCGCGCTTGGTCATTTCTATCATCGTCGCATGTCCTCCTAGCGCTATTCTGCCACAAACCACAGTTTTGTGCAAGAGCCAAAGAGCTGCGCTCAGGACAGGCAGAAGAAACGGGAAGCAACAGCCCTTGCCGTCATAGTGGTTCAATGCTATAATGAGCCCATACCACAGGGAGGAAAACCATGAGCTTGCAGATCGGCATCGTCGGCCTGCCCAACGTGGGCAAGAGCACCCTGTTCAACGCGCTGACCAAGGCCAGGGCAGCTGTCGCCAGCTACCCCTTCACCACCATTGACCCCAACGTTGGCGTCGTCGAAGTACCTGATCCACGGCTGCAGGACATCGCGGACATTGTGCAGCCGGACGAAGTCAAGCCTACGGCCATCGAGTTTGTGGACATTGCCGGGCTGGTCAAGGGCGCACATCAGGGCGAAGGACTGGGCAACCAATTCCTGGGACACATCCGCAACGTGGACGCCATGGCTCTGGTCGTCCGCTGCTTTGAGGACCCCGACGTGGCCCACGTCAACCCCGAATTGGACCCCATCGCCGACTGCGAGATCATCGACCTGGAACTGGTGCTGGCCGATCTGGCAACGGTTGAAGGCCGGCAGGACAAAGTTCGCTCGGCAGCCAAGGCAGAACCCAGGGAGTATGCCGCAGAACTGGATCTGCTCGGTCGGCTCCAGGCTCACCTGGAAGCGGGTCATCTGGCCTCACAACTTTCGGTCCCGAAGCAAGAAGCCCAGATGCTGCGCTCCCTCTTTTTGCTCACGGGCAAGCCACGCCTCTACGTGGCCAACGCAAGCGAGGACGATCTACCCAACGGCGGCCCGCTGGCAGAGGCCGTACTCGAGCGTGCGAGGCAGGAAGGCGCGCAAGCAGTGGTGCTCTGTGCTCAGTTGGAAGCCGACTTGACCGAATGGCCGCCCGATGAGGCGGCCGAATACCGCGCCGCATTGGGCCTGGACGCCCCAGGTCTCGACCGGCTGATTCACACCGGCTACCGGTTGCTGGATTTGATCACCTTCTTTACTGCCACCGGCACCAACGTCGTCCGGGCCTGGACGCTGCAACGGGGACAGACCGTTTACGAAGCCGCGGGCAAGATCCACACCGACATGCAGAAGGGGTTCATCCGAGCCGAAGTCATCTCTCAGGGCAATCTGACGGCCGCCGGCGACCTGGGCAAAGCCCGCAGCCAGGGCTTGGTCCGCCTGGAGGGCCGTGACTATGTCGTCCAGGACGGCGATGTCATCCACATCCGCTTTTCGCCTCCCCGCTAGTCGCGTCCATGTCTTTTTGGTACACCCCACCCACCTTTACGTTTGCCAAAATCTGACGATTATGCTATAGTTGCGAGCGCTGTACAGAGGGGCCGACAAGCCACCAGGCACCCGTCCCTCGTCTTTCCGCTTGTGGCCGAGACCACAGGCAAATTCCATGGAAAGGAGGTAACCCATGAGGGAGTACGAACTGTACTTGGTCATCGACGCCGACGCGGATGAAGAGACCGTAGAGGCGCTCATCGCGAGACTACGCGAGTTGGTCTTGGCGGACGGCGGCGAAGCGATCAAGATCGATGCCCGAGGCAAGCGGCGTCTGGCTTACCCCATCAAGAGAAAGATGGAAAGCCAGGACATAATTCTGACTTTCCAAACTCCACCGCAGGTCCTCGCAGAGATCGAACGTGTCCTCAAGCTTAGCGAAGAAACGCTTCGCTACCTGCTCGTGCGCACGGACGAAAAGTAGGACAACAAGACGCGAAAAACGACATAAGAGGATAGAGAGTAGGTTTAGGTTTGGAGCGGAGGGGTAGTGGGCCATGAGCAGGGGCCTCAATAAGGTAATGATCATCGGCTTTGTCGAGCGCGATCAGGAGATGCGCTACACGGCCGATGGGCAGCCGGTTACCTCATTCACTGTCTCGACCAACCGGCGTTGGACCACGGACGCAGGCAAAACCCGAGAATCCACCGAATGGTTCACTGTGGTGGCCTGGGGAAGCCTGGCGCTGTCTGCACACCAGCGAATTCAGAAGAACCAACGCATCTATGCTGAAGGATATCTTCAAACCCGAAAATGGAAAGATGCCGATGGCGAGTCACACTACCGGACGGAGGTGGTGGCGAACAAGTTCATTCCGATGGATGTGCGGGATGCTCTTCCCCAGGCCAACCTGGAAGCCAATGACGAAGAGACTCCCCTTTGTCTGAACCGAGCGATGGTCATCGGCAATCTCGGTCGTGACCCTGAGATGCGCTACACTCCAGATGGTCAG
>JASFTJ010000432.1:0-3470 GCA_050053615.1 Anaerolineae bacterium
CGCCGCTGGGGCGGTTGGGAGGACAAGAGATCAAAAGATGAAACTCGACCACAAAAAAGCCATTCTCATTGGCCTCGGCCTCTTTTCGGTGCAGATGGCCTGGGTCATCTACAATACCTACGTACCGATTTATCTCCAGGCCGGCGACCCGGTTTTTGACGCCCAAAGCGCGGCCCAGACGCGGGGCTTTGGTCTGAGCGCCACGCTGACCGGCCTGATCATGACCCTGGACAACATCGCCGCCTTTTTCATCCAGCCGATCATGGGCCCCATCAGCGACCGGACGCGCACCCGCTTTGGGCGGCGGATGCCCTACATCATCACCATGGCGCCCCTGGCGGTGCTGGCTTTTGCCCTCATCCCCCTGGCACCGCAGATGATCCCCGCCGAGCTGAACGGCCAACTAGCCGAACTAAGCGGCCCGTTCATCTTTTTTCTCGTCGCCGTGGGCGTGATGCTGGTCGCCATGGCCCTTTTTCGCACGCCGCTTTTCGCCCTGATGCCCGACTTGATCCCCTCGCCGCTGCGCTCCCAGGCCAACGGCGTCATCAACCTCATGGCCGGCGTCGGCGGCATCATCGCTTTCGTCGCCGGGGGGCTGCTGTACAACGTCTACCGCCCGCTGCCCTTCTGGGTGGTGGGCGCCATCACCCTGATCTCCATCGGCGTGCTGTTCTGGAAGATCAAGGAGCCCAAGGAGCTGGTCGAAGCAGCCGACACCGAGGGCGACCTGGCCGTGCTGCGCAACCTGCGCGACATCCCCCGCGAGAACCGCCGCAGCCTGGGGCTGCTCATCCTGACCATCTTTTTCTACATGGTCGGCTTTAACGCCATCGAGACCTTTTTCAGCTCTTACGGCGTCAACACCCTGGGCGTCAAGGAATCGACGGCGGCCATGCTGCTGGCGGCGTCCTACGTGAGCTTTATCCTCTTTGCCGTGCCGGCCGGGATGCTGGCCGGGCGCTTTGGCCGCAAGCGGACGATCATGGCCGGGCTGGCCCTGTTCGCTGTCGTGTTGGGCGTCGCCTTTTTCACACCGGTCGTGCCGGCCGTCGTCGCCCTGCTGGCCGTGGGCGGACTAGCCTGGGCGCTAATCAACATCAACGGCTTGCCCATGGTCCTCGACATCTCGACCACCGAGGCGCTGATGGGCACCTACACCGGGTTGTACTTCATCGCGGCGACGCTGGCCGCGGCCGTCGGCCCCATCCTCAACGGCTTTATCATCGACCTGACCGGCCGCAACTATAACATGATCTTTCTCGTCTGCCCCGCCTTTTTCCTGCTGGCCCTGCTGTGCATGGTCGGCGTGACCAAGGGAGAGGCCAAAACGCAACACGCAATACGCAATACGGTCCATTTGAAGGAACTTTTGTGATGGCCGAGTATTCCGTAGAAAACTACCAATTCAACCTGGAGGCCTTCGTGCCCCTCCGCATTTTCGACCAGCTCACCGACGTGCGCGTCGACACGCCGGAGATTATCGAGCGCCAGGCCATAGCCCGCAAGCGCCACCCGCGCCTGACCCTGGACGGCGGCAAGATGATGTTTCGCCTTGTGCCCGACGACGAGCGCACCCTGTGGCAATTGGATATTGGATATCAATGTCATTAAGTTGAGGTTGCTCAGGACAACAGAGCGGGCTCCCCTGTGCCTGGACTGCACAGGACAGGCCATGCCCGCGATTTCCGCTGTCCAGACCGGCGGCGTGCGAGCCACCTCCGCTTAACTTGACGACATTGTATTGGATATTGGTGTAGAGGCGAGGCATCCCAGGCAACCTTTTGGATGGATCAGCCGATGATGAAAGAGAAACGATCATGAACGATCGACGTTTTGCTGGGGATGCCTCGCCCCATGTGCGGGATAGGGCGTGATGCCGACCTTCAGCCTGCCTTACGGCAAAGACACGCTGACCTTCCACCTGCCCGACGACCTGCCCGTCGAGGTCGTCGAGCCACCGGACGCGCCGCCAGCCACCGACCCGCTGGCCGTGGTCGAGGCCACGCTGGACGCGCCGGTGGGCGGCGTGCAACTGTCTGATTTCGAAGGCATTCGCTCGGTCGCCGTCGCCATCAACGACAAGACCCGGCCCGTGCCCCACGAGCACCTGCTGCCACCCCTGCTCTGCCGCCTGGAGGCGCTGGGCCTGCCCCCGAAGGCCATCACGCTGTGCATCGCCACCGGCGCCCACCCACCCATGCCGCCCGCCGAGTTCGCCCGTGTCGTCCCGGCCGAGGTGCTGGCCCGCTACCCCGTCCTCTGCCACGACGCCGACGACGCGGCCACCATGGTCCACCTGGGCGCCACCTCGCGGGGCACGCCGGTGTGGGCCAACCGTCGCTGCCTGGAAACCGACCTGCGCGTCGTCGTCGGCAACGTCGAGCCCCACCAATTTCAGGGCTTTTCCGGCGGGGTCAAAAGCGCGGCCATCGGCCTGGCCGGGCGCGAAACGGTGAACCACAACCACGCCCGCATGATCGACCCCCGCGCCCGGCTGGGCTGCTACGCCGACAACCCGGCCCGCCAGGACGTGGAAGAGATCGGGGCCATGATCAGCGTGCAGTTCGCTCTGAACGCGGTGCTCAACGGCCAGAAACAGATCGTCCACGCCGTCGCCGGCGAGCCGCGAGCGGTGATGGAGACGGCCATCCCCCTCAGCCGCCGGGTGAGCCAGGCGCCCGTCGCCGCGCCCTTTGACTTGGTCATCGCCTCGGCGGGCGGGCATCCCAAGGACCTGAACCTCTACCAAGCACAGAAAGCGCTGGCCCACGCCGCGCTCGTCACCCGCGACGGCGGGACGGTCATCGTCGTTGCCGCCTGCCCCGAGGGCGCCGGCAGCCGCAGCTACGAGACCTGGATGGCGGGCGTCGGCTCGCACGACGAGGTATTTGCCCGCTTTGAGCGCGAGCCGTTCCGCGTCGGGCCGCACAAAGCCTTTCTGCTAAGCCGCGACGCGGCCCGGGTGCGGACGTTCCTGGTTTCCGAGATGGCGCCCGCGCTGGTGCGGCGCCTGCTGCTCGCGCCGGCGGCCAGCGTGGACACAGCGCTCAAGCTGGCGTTGCCCGATCTGCCAGGGGGCGCACGTGTGGGTATCATGCCCAGAGCTACGTCGACGATTCCACACATCATCTAGTGTGAAAGAAGAGGTTCAAGGTGAACAGAGGGAGCACAAGAGTCACCCGGCCCTACGCCGGGCTCGCCACTCGCGCTTCGGCCGCTTGCAAGACCCTCTCTATCTTTTCCATCGCCTCATTAGGTAGGGGTGGGGGCTTGTGGCTGGCCAGAATCCCCCGAAGCCGAGCTTGAATGCGATCGAGCATCGTTTGAGAGCCGGCTGCCTCCCAATTCACCCACGACTGGCGATCCAGCAGAGTCGGATTCCAGATCGCCGTGCGGCACTGCCGCGCCGTCTCTTTGGCCGACATAAACTCCCCGCCCGGCCCCACTCTGTCGATGAGGTCCAGCAT
>JASFTJ010000433.1:0-3470 GCA_050053615.1 Anaerolineae bacterium
CAATTGTAGGCGGTGAACCAGATCACGATGGGATACCGTTGCAGGCGCCGCAAGGATGGGTTGGAAGCGTCACGAAACGGGGCTGGCCTTGTCGTCGACAAGTCATAGGGCAGATGGTTGTTCTCCAGCGCAGCTCGGTACTTGTGCAGCGTATCGTACCAACGATGATCATCCACCAACAGGATTGGGGCTGGAGCTTTGCTGTGGAAAGCAGCCCGGGCGGCGAGAGCGGGGTCAGTCAGCGAGCGAGCAGTAAGGGTCACGACATTGCTGATGTTCCAGGACACGCCTACTGGCACCGTCACTTTCACCCCCAGCGTTTGCGTTTGGCAGACACCCAGAGCCATGCTTTGAGTCAGGGGACGCGAAAACGTGCCGTCCCACACCGAGGCGGGCCAGTCCGACGATGAAAACTCAAAGGTGAACCGATCCGTGAATTGGCCAGTATTCCGCAATTGCAGCGTATAGGTGATATTTCTGCCGCCCAGCCATACCTGCTCCTGAGAGGGAGGATAGAGGTCCATGGACACTGAAGGGCGGGGAGCGTCCAACCAGCTCAAGACGCGGTCCATCGCTTCCGCCCGACTGGACCGATCGCCCAGGCCCTCCAGGCCAGCCGCCACATAGACCGCCCGGTAGGACTGGCACCCGCTGGCTCGCAGGGCGGCCCCGCCCTCGTCCGCATAGTTGCCGATGATGGCAGCATTCTGAGGGTCGAGCACGGCAATCAGATCAGGGGTATCCTGGTTCCCTGCGCTATCCGGACCGTTCATCGGGAGGGAAATATCGTCCAAGATTTCGTTCGGCAGACCGACCAGGTCGCTCCGGCCGGCGTCATCGGCCACAGCTTCCGCTTTGAGGAACTGTCCATAGTATTCGTGCCAGCCAAAGCCGCTCAAACCCCCATCCCAGTAACCGACATCCTGTCCCGTGAGGAGCAGGTTACCGCCCAGACCCAAGTAGTCGCTGATCGTGTCTCCGGCGCCGATCAGCCCAGGTGCGTCGAGGGGGGACGACCAAACCGTGATTTCGTAGGACCGTAGGACATCTGGTCCGGGCAGGTCAGTTGACAGATCACGAATTTCCCAGAGATCATAAACGAACTCGTGGTCATCCAGCGCCTGTTCAAAGTAGCTCGCCTGACTGTCATAGTACCAGCGGCCACCGTCCACCAGAAGCAGCGTCGGCGCTGGCGTGAGGGGTACATCTATCCGCAAAGCCTGATCGGCCAGGATCTTGATATCGGGGATCGTATGACGACGGTATCCGTTGCGGGCCGCCTGGAGTGTGTAGGCGCCAGCGGGAAGGGCCAGGCTGTATTGGCCGGTCTGCGAGTCGCTGGTAGTCTGAGCCGGCGTGCCGGGTATTCGGAGGTCAGCCCCCACCGGTCCTCCTGTATCGGCGTTGCGGACCCGCCCCCACAGCACACCGGCCGGCGAGGGAGAAAGGGTCAAATCCACCGTGGTCGTGACACCAGCCTGTACTGTTACACCGGGCACGGATCGCGGCTCATATCCAAACGCCTCGGCGCCCAGACGATACTGCCCAGGCAGCAGGGCCAGATGGTAGCGTCCGGTATCGTCGGCTTGCGCCTTCGCCCGTTGCTCGCCCAGGTGATCGTACACGGTAACCTGAGTGGAAGGCAACGGTTCCTGGTCCGGATGGCGGGTCACCTGTCCGACCACGAATCCAGCTTCTACGGCAACCGCGGCCGCTTGGTAGGCATCTATCCGTCCCCAGCCGGTGTCGTTGTTAGGCACTTCATCTCCCAACGGCCGAGCTGTCCAAGTGACAAGTTCCTCAATCTTGTCCACCGTGAAGGCTGGATCTGCTTGGAGCAGAATCGCCGCTAGGCCGGCCACGTGTGGTGCTGCCATGGAGGTGCCGTTCAGTAGGCCATAGGTCCCGCCCGGTAGCGTCGATCGGATCTGAGCCCCCGGTGCAACTACCTCAGGTTTAGTCTCGCCCCACGGTGACGGACCACGCGCGCTGAACGTGGTCACCAGGTCCAAATCGTCGGTTGCGCCCACGGCAATCGCCTCTGAATAGCTGGCAGGCATGCGCAACGACGAGATTTTGGGCCCTTCGTTCCCAGCAGCAAAGATGGGTACGATACCCGCAGCACGGAGCGCCTGCAAATCCGCACGGAACGTTTCATCCGCACCATTCTGCGCCCCCCAAGAGCCGTTCACGATGTCAGGGGCCAGCGCGGGATCGCCGGCAGGAGCCAAAACCCATTCAAAGCTGGCGTGAATCCAGCTGTCGTATCCATAGCCGTAATCGTCCAGCATCTTGACGGCGATCCATCGGGCTCCCGGTGCGACGCCAATGGCTCGACCAGCATCATCACGCCCGCCCACCGCAATACCGGTTACATGAGTTCCAT
Organism: Anaerolineae bacterium; assembly: GCA_050053615.1. GTDB lineage: Bacteria > Chloroflexota > Anaerolineae > JAAYZQ01 > JAAYZQ01 > JASFTJ01. The sequence goes on from JASFTJ010000433.1 coordinate 2,387, forward strand.
GCCCATGTCCGTCTACAGGATAAAGGTAGCCTTCGTCCGTCGTGCAGATCCAATTTCCGTAATGGATCGCCACTCCCCCGGGCTTGTATCCCCGATACTGCGTCTGGAAGGCAGGGTGCTGCCAGTCCACGCCGGTGTCCAAAATGGCCACTGTCACGCCACTGCCATCCAGGCCGAGGGCACTCCACACTCGGTCAGCTTGTATCTGAGAAATGTTCCATTCCACACCGTTTCCGTCGAGCCTGGGTTGGTCCTTGAGCAGGGGGAGGGGATCCACCCAGCGGCGCCAGCGGTCCTGGCGGATGATGCGCACCTCTGGGCGCGCGGCCAGGGCCAACAGGGTATCGGCGTTGGCGGTCACGGCCAGCCCGTTAAAGATCCAAAAAGATCTGAACTCTTTGACGCGTCCTTTCGCCTGCTGTGACTCCAGAAAGATGAGGAGGTCCATCTGCGTCTCTCTGGCAGTGGTCTGCAGGCGAGCCACGACCTGGCGTCGGCGATCAGAGCGGTCTAGGCTCCTGGAGAGGGGGCGCAGTCTCGCCTGGGGGGACAGCTCGACGACAAAGCGGTACGAGTCGCCGGGATCGCCCTCAACGACTTGTTTCAAGAGGGCTGGCTCTATCTTGGTCGGCAAGCCGGGCCAGGCATCCGCTGGCTGCGCCACGCTCGCCGGTCCGATGCCGGCAGCTGATGGGGCTGTTCGCTCTGGCGGCTCGGACGAATAGACTCTCACGGCTTGGATTGTCCAGGCCAAGAGCAACATGGTGACCAGGACCAGCACAGAGAGAATTCGTCGTGATCTTGCCCGGTGACTAGGCATAAGCTCCTCGCGCTGCGGAGGAAGGATCCCCTGAAACAGCACGCTGCAAACGATCCACCCCCGTATCAGGATGATCTCCCACAGCGAGTTCAGATGGACTGATCGTAACACAAAGCGGACGAGTCTGCAAGTGAGCCATGAATAGGGCTGTTGCAAAGTAGGTTGACAGATTGAAAAAAAGCCCCTACTTGGTATAATGGGGAGTGATAAGCAACCCAGAAACCAAGGAGGGGCAAGATGAAGTATAACCCACTTTCGTTTGAT
>JASFTJ010000434.1:0-3467 GCA_050053615.1 Anaerolineae bacterium
CCGCCGTCAACGCACACACGACGAAACTGGAATACTTTGGCAACCGCGATCCTGGCGGCTTGCGGCTGGAACATGTGCTGGCCAGCTTTAGCATCCCCTTGTGGTACGGGCCGACGGAAGTGAACGGCGTCCCGTATTGGGACGGTGGCATATTGGCCAACACACCTTTCCGCAAGGCCTTGGAACTGGGAGCGACCGAGATCGTGGTGGCGACCATGGTCCCTTGGCCAGAGCGTCCCGTGCACAGCTTTGACCGGCCGGGTTACATCACAGAGATCGGTCAAGAGTTGCTGGCAATTGCCCAAGAATTGTGGAATTCGTTTGAGCCAGCACTGGATGCCATGCTCACCGAGACGGTGTGGCGGGACTATTTGCTGTACAAGGCAGAGCTGGCGGAGGGCGAGTACCCGGAACTCGAGTGGCTGGAGATTGTCGCGCCCAACCACTATTTGACGGTGGGATTGATGACTCACTACCAACTAGAGTATCACAAGCATTTGTTTGAGCTGGGCTATTGGGATGCTCGCAACGATCTGGCAGCGGTGTTGCCCCTGCCAGAAGGATCCTGACATATTGTATGCAAGAGAAATCTAGAGAACGTTTACAAAAGGTTATGGCCCATGCGGGCGTCGCCTCGCGCCGCAAATCGGAGAAGCTGATCCAACAGGGGCGCGTTACTGTCAATGGAAAGGTTGTGACCCAACTCGGCACCAAGGTGAATCCAGCCCGCGACGACATTCGGGTGGATGGTCGGCGTATCCGTGCAAGGGACAGCCACGTGTACATCAAGCTCAACAAACCCCAAGGTGTCATTTCTGTGATGGAGGATGCGCGAGGGCGGCGGGCGCTTGGCGACTTGGTACACGTTTCCGAGCGAATCTATCCCGTGGGCCGACTGGACGTATCCAGCGAGGGCTTGATTCTGCTCACCAACGATGGGGAACTGACTAACTTTCTCACCCATCCTCGCTATGAGCACGAAAAAGAGTATCATGTGCTCGTGAACGGTGATCCGTCGGAAGAGACCCTGGCGGCTTGGCGACGGGGCGTCGTGCTGAACGGAAGACCCACGGCGCCGGCCGAAGTGGAGGTGGCTCGTAAGCAAAGGGATGCCACGCTCCTCCAGATTGTCATGCACGAGGGACGCAAGCGCCAGATCCGCCGCGTCGGCTCCCTGCTAGGCCATCCGGTCCGCGCGCTGAAGCGCGTTCGCTTGGGACCGTTGCAATTGGGCTCGTTGAGGAAAGGACAATGGCGCCACCTGACAGAGAGGGAAGTCCGTGTACTGGAGGCCCTCAAGGCGGCGCTCAGAAAACAAGAAAAGCGGATGAGAAGAGGGTGGTCTGGGTAGGGAGGAAAAAGGCTTACCTCTCGTCGTTCATCAGGAAGGGGAGATGCATTGGGGCGACCGTCTACGATTGCGATTGATGGGCCGGCGGCTTCAGGCAAGAGCACCATCGGGGGACTGTTGGCAGAACGGCTGGGCTACGTGTACTTTGATACAGGGGTGATGTACCGAGCGGTGACCTGGGCCGCGCTGGCGCGCGGGGTCGCCATCCAAGATGAGGCTGGCGTAACCGCGTTGGCAGAGAACTTGCAGATTGATGTAGTCCGCCCCACGGTAGACGATGGTCGCCAGTATACTGTCCTGGCCGATAGGAGGGACGTAACATGGGGGATCCGGGCGCCGAAGGTGGATCGTGGCGTGTCGCCCGTGTCGGCCTATGCAGGCGTGCGGGCGGCGCTCACTGCCCAGCAGCAGCGCATCGCGCAGAAGGGACGGATCGTGATGGTGGGCCGGGACATTGGCACGGTGGTCCTGCCTGATGCCGATCTCAAGATCTATCTGGATGCCACATTGGAGGCGCGAATCGAGCGGCGCTATCAGGAGGTGGTGGCAAGGGGCGAGACGGCAGACTATGCTGTGGTGCAGGATTCGGTGCGAAAACGCGACGAGATTGACAGCCATCGGACCTTGGCTCCCTTGCGGCCTGCTGAGGATGCGGTCGTGATAGATACAACGCCGTTGAACGTGGGACAGGTGCTGGAGCGGGTGTTGGCTTTGGTGAACGGTTGGCAGGAAGAAGAGTAGGATTCAGGTTCTTGCTTAGTCATCTCTGAACGGAGGTCATGTCTTGTGAAGATTGTCGTCACCGGTGGGGCTGGCTTTATCGGCTCCCACGTCGTGGATGCATACGCGGAGGCGGGTCACCAGGTAATCGTGGTGGACAACTTGAGCACGGGCAAGCGGGCGCAGGTCCATCCGGCGGCCCGGCTGGCAGAGATGGACATCAAGGACCACGCCTTGATCGACCTCTTCCAAGCTGAGCGACCCGACGTGGTGAACCACCACGCCGCCAATCCCAGCGTGTCGCGGTCGGTGCGCGAGCCCCTGTTTGACGCCGGGGAAAACATCCTGGGGACTCTTAATGTCCTGGAGGCGGCCTGCCGGGCGAACGTGTCCAAGTTCATATACATCTCTTCTGGGGGCGCGATGTATGGAAACCCTGAATATCTGCCGATGGATGAAGGGCACTCAGCCAACCCGATCTCGCCCTATGCTCTTAGCAAGCACACCGGCGAGCGCTATGTGCGCGTCTACGGCGAGGAGCATGATTTGTGCTGGACCAGCTTGCGCTACGCAAACGTCTACGGTCCTCGTCAAGATCCCTTTGGCGAGGCGGGTGTGATCGCCATCTTTTGTCAGAACCTGCTCGATGGGGTCGCGCCGGAAATCCATTGGGATGGAGAGCAGACCCGTGACTTTGTCTATGTTGGCGATTGTGCGCGAGCCAATCTACTGGCCTTGGAGGGCGGCGACGGACAGGCCTACAACGTCGGCATTGGGGAGGGCACAAGCATCAACGCTCTGTTTCAAACCGTGGTGGAGGTGGCGGGTCGACCCTTGACCCCTCGGCGTGGTCCGCGACGCCCCGGCGACGTGCGCCACTCTTACCTGAACTGCGACAAGATCGAGCGCGATTTGGGCTGGCGGGCCGCGGTCAACCTCCGCGAAGGGTTGGCAAAAACGTGGGCGTACTTTAGCCGGGGCTGATGTGGGCTATTTTAGCCTGACGCGCCGCGTGCCTGAAACGTCTGCCGTAGACCCCAAGGCGCTGACGTGGCTCTATGCGCTGATCACTCGCATTCCCTTTGTGCGCACAGCCCATCGTCGCTTCATCGCAGGCATACTATCTCAGGGGGTGACCCACGGCTACGGGCTAGACCTGGGCACGGGGCCGGGCTATGTGACCCTCGAGATCGCGCGGCAGCGCCCGGGGCTGCGCATGGTGGGGCTGGATCTGGCCGCTCACATGGTCGAGCATGCCAGCCGCCAGGCAGCGCGGGCTGGGCTGGACGGGCGGGGGCTGTGGCCTCATGGTGATGGGCACTGCATACCCTTCCCGGATGGTTGTTTCGACCTTGTCGTCAGTTCCTTTGCCCTGCATCATTGGGAGGAGCCCCTG
>JASFTJ010000435.1:0-3466 GCA_050053615.1 Anaerolineae bacterium
AGATTGGTCGTATAGGATCATTTTTACATGTTTCGTATAGAATCCTAGTTCTACCCATGATTGCAAGGTTTGGCGCGGAAAAACAGGGGCGGTTTAGGGGATCCCCCTGGAAAAGTTGGCAACTTTTCCTACAATCCGCGCTCAAGCAACGGCTTGATGTCTCGGTCAAAGATCGCTTGCCAAGTGTATTCTTGTCGCACACGGCGGCGCAGGCGGTGCGTTGGGCTCCCCTCGGCCCACTTTATGATCCGCGCGGCCAGCAGGTCTGGATCATCGCTCTTGTCAAAAAGGAGGACGTCATCGCCGCCGATCTCCACGGCTGCCGGGACCCGTGTGCAGACGACGGGCACACCGACGAGGCCTGCTTCCGGCACCGGCATGCCAAAGCCCTCGCGGTGGCTGGGCATGAACACCAGGTCGCTCACACGGAACAGATCGCCGACAACCTGCGCATCGATGGTCAGCCCTTGGTCTGGATCTGGGCCGGACTCAAAGACAAAACGCATCTCCTCGACGACACCCAGTTGCTCGCGCATCGCCTGTAGCTCCCGGTAGTAGGCCATGCTCTCGGCGTCGTGGGGATCCGGTGGGCCGGTGAGAACCAATTTCGGTTGGAAGCCGTGCGCTTTCAGGGCAGCCACGACCTGCAGCGCATACTCGATGTTCTTGGCCTCCGTGACGCGGACTGGCATCAGCAAGGCCAGATCGCATTCCAGCAACCCCAGACGGATCACCAGAGCATAGCCCTCCGCTGACAACCCCAGCAACACCTCAGGGTCCACCCCATTATAGATCACGTGGATCTGCCCTGCCGGACATGCAAATAACTCGGCCAACGCTCGTTGTCTTTGCTGTGATACCACAACGTAGGTCACGTCGGGCCGATGTGTGCGCAGCAGGTCCCAGGGGTAGCCGGGGTGAACCTTGTGGCCGGAGCTAGGGCTGGTCCAGGTAAAGTCATGGCACCAGGCAATGCAGTTAGGGATGCTGTCTGCGTCCAACAGGTTGTAGAGCGCGGCCGTCAACGGCAGGTTAAAGTGCTTGGTAAAGATGTTGTGCACGATGACATTGTCGAATCGGCGCAGAGTAGATGCCAGCACGTTGCCTAGTTTGTCTACCATTTCGTCAAAGATGGCCGGTACCTCGCCCTGTTCCAGCCGGGCGCTTACCTCGGTCACCTGTGCGTGTCGCGAATCCATCTCTGGGATGCGGATGAAGCCTGTGCCAGACGGCAGAGCTTCTGCCTCGCCCCAGCCGGCAACGACGGTGACCGGATACCCGGCCTGGAGGATGGTCCGGGCGTGGGCGAGGATCACCGCCTCCACACCCCCGACAACGGGTGGGGCCGTGTAGTGCAGAATGGCCGTTTTGGGTCGAGTCATACAGTATGCCTTGCTCCCTCAAAAGCCCAGCTCGGAGATGGTTTCCAGTTGGCGGCAGAGCCAGGCGATGATGTCCTCACGCTCGATAAGCCAGCGCAGCCGCTTGGCTCGCTCCCGACGCGTCTCCGACGGCATCACCAGCGCTTGGTGAAGCGCTTCGGCTGTGGCGTACACGTCGCACGGCGACACAACCAATGCCCCCGGTTCGAGCTGTTGACGGGCCCCCACCCGTTCGGAGAGGATGAGGGCGCCATCGCGCTCGTTGACGATCGGCCCTTCTTTTGCCACCAGGTTCATACCATCTACGATGGCGTTCACCAGCAAGACGTCGTACATTTGCAGAGCAGCGACTGCTCGCGGATAGCTCTCGCCGACCAAGACCCGAACCGGTTCCCACTCACTGTCACCGTACTGGGCGTTGACCCGCCCCGCGGCGGCCATCAGATCGTCAAGATAGTCCCGGTACTCATCCAAATCCATCCGCGATGGCACCAGCAATGCCAGGAATTTGACCTGACCGCAGTGTTCGGGGTAGAGTCCCAGCATTTCCTCGAAAGCCAAGAACCCACGCACGATATTCTTGCTTGGTTCGATGCGGTCAACGCGCAAGATCAGCTTCCGGTCGCCCACGATGCTACGGATCTCGCTCCGTTGCTCGGCGAGATCGTCTGAACTTGCCAGTTGCTTCAAGGCCTCCACGTCGATAGAGATAGGAAAATCGCGCACGTACGTTGCGTGATTCCTGTACCACAGCCGCCTGCGCTCATAGTCCACCGACGCTTGAGGCAGGAGCGCATCGCAAGTGCGGAGAAAGTTCATGGTATCTTCGCGGGTCTGGAGACCCAAGATGTCCACTGCACAAAGGCCGTCCAGGACAGCTTGGCGCATGGCAGGCGGCAGAATACGCCAGTATTCTGGGCCGGGCCAGGGGATGTGGATGAAATGCAGCACCGTGGGCTCCTCGCGCTCGCCTAGATTCTCACGCAGGTATCGAGCTACCAAGTAGAGGTGATAGTCCTGCAGCATGATGAGCGTGGGCCGAGCGTTGGATAGGACCTGTTCGGCAATGGCGTCGGCGAACAGGCGGTTGACGGCTTTATAGCCCTCTTCCCACGCCTGCCAGGTGGCCTGGTTTACGACCGGTGCTCGGGGTACATCCCACATAGAGTGCTGCAAAAACCACAGAAGAGGGTTGGCGATGAGGTTGTAGTATCCTTCGTAGGCTGCTTCGTCCGGTAGCAGAAAACGTACCTGGATCTCATTGTCCTCCTCGACGACCACAGATCCGTTCTGCCATTCGGCGTCCGCATCCGTTCGAGCACAGGCGATCCAGGTTGCGTCCGCGTGCCGGCATAGGCCGGTCAATGCTGTGACCAGCCCTCCTCCTCCCCGCTGGAAACGGAGGGCCCCTTCGTTGGTTTTCTGAAAGGTGACCGGTCCACGGTTGGCTGCGATGATGAGTGCTCGATTAGCAAAGAAATCCGCCTGCAATGTCTCACAAGATTGGCGTATCTTCTCCCTATCCAAATCATCCATAGAGACCTCCCACATGGCTAGTTCACGTCTTGCTGGCTGCTTGCCTGAAGCGCGAGGTCAATGAAAACAGCAGCGGTCCAGCCAAAGGCAGGGGCAGCGCTAGCAGGTGGTTTCCCGCTTTCAGCGTGATAGTACTCGTACATACCCGGTTGATTCATTATGAGGTGCAGCGTTTTTTCCAGCAAGGTTTGGGCCAGGGCCTGCTCGCCAACCTGACGCAACGCCTCGATAAAGATATAGTTGATGTTGACCCACACCGGGCCACGCCACATCGTCTCCGGGTCATAGTGAGGGTCGCTCCGCGCCACAGAGGGAATGACATACTCCCCCCATAACTCATCGGGAGCTGTGAGGTGGGCAATCAATCGTTCACGGATGTGATCGGGCAGCTGGCCGGTCCATAGAGGGTAAAGATTGAAGGGGGTAACAACTGGGACAGGCTTGCCCTGATGCAGGGCACGGAAAAGGCCCGTCTCCTCATCCCAAAAATCCTCGATCATGCGTTGTACAATGGCCTTGGCACGGCGGCGCCACATAGCACCTTCCGT
>JASFTJ010000436.1:0-3463 GCA_050053615.1 Anaerolineae bacterium
GGATGGCCTCGGCGGCCACGCTAAAGCCCTTCTGGCGGGGATCGTCGCGGCCCATGAACAAAAAGACGGGAATCCACGACTCGAACAAGTCAAGGTCCTCGCCCCAGGCCTGGCGACCAGGCTCGGAGTCCTGGCTCAACTGGCGCTGGTAAGCCGCCAACACCTCGGCCAGCTTTTCCCGGCGCATCCACTTTTCCTGCTGTATCCTTTCGAAACTGCCCTGCTCGGCCAGTGCTCGCGCCTCCTCGGAGAACGGGAAGGTCAACTGGCCAAAGATGCCGTTGTCCACGCCGACAACCCCTTTGCTCGCCAGAAGGCCCTGTAGATGAGGGGCAAAGACGTGGCTGTGCAACGGGTCACTGGTCAGTTCATCGGCAAAGTTCTGAGAGACTGTGGACAGGGGACCATCCATGAGCGGGATCATCTGGGACAAAACGTTGTCGAAATCCAAGCCCAAGTGCGAGACCAGATCGTTCACCAGCGGGAAACTGGCAGGGCTCAGGTACCGATCATATGGATTATGAAGCGTCAATACACAGGCCACCGCTTTCAGGTCAGGGCGCTGGCGGACAGCCTGGGCGACGCAAGCGGTCTCCCAGTCCTGGAGATGCAGGATCAAGTCGTCGGGTGCAACCTGCTTGTGCCTAGCAATCTCGAGGAGAGCCTTGGGCACCGCCGCGCAGAAAAAGAGGACATCCTCAACCAGCTTGTCGGGATGCTCTGGATTGACGTAGGGGTCAGAGGGCGCGGTGAAAAATCCCTCAGAGGCAAGGAGGTACAAACTGGAACCGTCGGAGGCGGCGGCCTGTCTGATCTCGACCGAATATTCTTTGCCGCGGATGGCCAGGGGGAAGGTCCTCAAGACCGGCTGGGGGCGGGAGATGTTACGAAAGTAGGGAGCCAGGACGAAGCACTTTTCGTGGCGAGCCATCTGTCTGGGCAGCACCTTCATCACGGCCGCCAGCCCGCCGGACGGCGCGAGGCCGGTCTCAAAGGTGACAAAAACGATTGTCCGTTGGTCTTTGCTCGGTCTATTCTTGGGTGGTAGGTTCACGGTGTCGCTTCTCCATCGCGCTCGCTGCAACAGCCGCTCAGATCTGGCGTGCGCCCATTCCAGAGCCCAGTGGGGACTCTTGTCCCGCAGAAAGAGCTAGGGGAAAGCGTCTTTGTGGAAAAGGGGCGCGCCATCGCCACAAAGAGCCCACCATCAGGCTCAAAATCCTGCATCGTTACAGACTCTGATGAGCCGATCACTTGAGCTCATACCCTCTTGTCATTCATCGGATTCGCGCCATAGATGGCCGGCACCCACTCCTGACTCTGGATCGGCGGGCGTTTATAGCCGGTGTCCTCCTGTCGTTCTGGCAATTCTATCGGATCCGGCGTCAGGTCCTGGTATTGGATCAAACTCAGCAAGTGGCTGATGCAATTCAGCCGTGCGTGCCGCTTGATGTCGGCGTTCACCACGTACCATGGCGCCTCGTCTATATCAGTGTACATCATCATCGCGTCCTTGGCCCGGGAATACTCCACCCACTGAGATCGAGCTTTCAGATCCATAGGACTCAGCTTCCATCGCCGTTTCGGATCGTTGCTGCGCCGCCGGAAGCGTCGTTCCTGCTCTTCGTCGCTCACGGAGAACCAGTACTTGATCAGCTTGATGCCTGAGCGCACCAGCATTCGTTCGAATTCAGGCACAGAGCGCATGAATTCACGGTACTCCTCATCAGTGCAAAAGCCCATCACCCGTTCCACCAGGGCGCGATTGTACCAACTCCGGTCGAACAGGACCATCTCTCCAGCGGCGGGCAGATGGGTCACGTAACGCTGGAAGTACCACTGTGTACTCTCCCTATCACTAGGCTTGGGCAGGGCTACCACGCGGACGATACGGGGATTCAGACGGCGGGTAATTCGCTTGATGACGCCCCCTTTACCAGCTGCATCGCGTCCTTCAAAGAGGACGACGACCTTTAGGCCCTGATCCTTGATCCAGTACTGCAACTTGACCAGTTCCTCCTGGAGGTGAGCAAGTTCGTTTTCGTAGACCTTTTTCCGGAGCTTTCCCTTCTTTGAATACTTGCCCTTTTTCTTCTTTTTCGGGGACGCAATTTTCTCAGCTTCTGCGGGTGCAGGCTCTTTGTCAAATTCTTCTTCGGGAGCCTGCTCCTGGCCTTTGACTGGAGGCGCCTCCTCCACTTGGATTTCCACTACTGCTTCCTGTGGTTGCTCCTCCTGTATTTCCTGCTTTTGCTCTTCAACCATGATTCCCCCCTTTTTTGGCTCCGAGGTTCTTTTCGGTAGCACCCCACTCAGCCGTGGTTGACAAGTAGGGCGGGTTTCCAACCCGCCATCTCGGGGCCGGATTGGAATCCGGCCCTACATGCGGGGTTCATCCGGGCGATAGAATGGTCCATCGCCGTTCACCTCGGTAAAGTGTGGAGCTACCTTCTTTTCCCCTCTCTTTGGATATGTAACCTTTCTCCCATTCATCCACAGGAATATGCTCGATTTCAGGACAAGATCCCGCCCGATACCGGCCGCAGGAACAGCCACCAGCCTGGAGGTACGACTCCAGGCTGGTCGTGGCTTTGAGCCATTGAAACTGGCGCTCCATCGTGTTGACCTTTACGGGAGACCCAAGCAGTCCTCGTAGCCGCCGATGTCCAGCTCGTCGCGCATGGTCTGCAACTCGCGGCGCAGGTTCTGGTTGATGGGCACACCCCGTTCGCGGACGATGACCTCTTTCTCGTGCTCCTTCTCCCCGGCGACATAGATGCGTTGCTCACCTGGCGCCTTGTGGGCGTTCTGCAACGTGCGCATGATCTGACCCGTGATGCGCTTGGACACCTCCAGCGGGATAAAATGCTCGATGTCGATGGCTAGGAAAAAGTGTCCCAGCATGTAGGGCCGGCGCGATCCGTCGGGCGCATAGCCCAACAGGTCCTTCATGAACACCCCGCCGCACAGCGAAGCAGACAGAATCTCGACCATCGTCGCCAGGTCGTAACCCTTGTAGCCGGCGAGTTCTTCACCCGCGCCACCCAAGGGCAGGAGAGCTGCCGTTGCTTTGCCCAGGTCTCTTAGGATCTGATCGGGATCGGTGAGTGGCTTCCCCTCTGCATCAATGACGACACCCTTTGGCACCGGCTTTTCGGCTCGGGCAGCTACCTCGATCTTGCCCCGCTGGGAGATGGACGTGGCGCCGTCAAAGCAAAAGGGAAAGTCCATGTCCGACGGTGCGGCAAAGGCGATGGGATTGGTGCCCAGCATCGGCTCGGCGCCGAACGTCGGAGCAATGGCGGGCCGAGCATTGGTCACGGTAAAGCCCATCATGCCCTCTTGGGCGGCCATCAGCGGATAATAGCCGGCGATGCCAAAGTGGGTTCCGTTGCGAACGGCGACCGCGCCCAGCCCAGATTGCCTGGCCTTGTCCATGGCCAGGCGCATGGCCCGGTAGGCG
>JASFTJ010000437.1:0-3443 GCA_050053615.1 Anaerolineae bacterium
ATTTTGGGGTGGACGCTACCTATGCGGCATCCATCGCCATCTTGAGGCGGATTCTGAAGCAGGAACTGGTGAATCTGCGGACGCTGGGCAAGATCTAGAGTGTGTCCAAACAGCTTGGGAGTTCCGCCAACCGTTCGATCTGGGCGTCTGGCACGATGCGGTGTAGCGCGACAGGGAGGTCGGAGCCGTTGCCTTCCTGGCGAGCGTCCTCCCGCGTGGGGAACCACACGCTCCGCATTCTGGCCCGCTGTGCGCCCAGGATGTCGGCGTCTAGAGTATCCCCCACCATCACGACCGACTCGGGCGGCAGGCCCCAGGCAGCGAGGATGGGCGCAAAGGCCGCTGGGTCCGGCTTGCGGATGCCCGTTGCCGCCGAGCTTAGTGCCGGGTCCAGCCAGGCGCGAAAGCCGAAATGATCCACCAGCCGTTGGATGAGGGGGTCGTGGGTGGCGTTGGAGAACATGCCCAGCTGCAGCCCTCGGTCCGCCAGCGCTTCCAGTACTGGCAATGCTTCGGGATTGGCGGTCCAGCACGTCTCCTCGAAAGCGAAAAAGGCGTCAATTGCACCGTGAACTAGCGCCAAGTCGGGGTCGGGCCGGCCCAAGCGGGCAAAGGTCCAGCGCATCGAGTCTTCAGCCGTCACCTCGCGCAGTGTCTCCTTGGCCCGGGCAAAGCCTGCGGCGCGACGGTCGAGGAACGTTTGGGCAAACGCTTCACCGTCCAGATCCGGCGACTTTTCGTGCAAGAAGGATGTCAGGTCGATCCTGCCCTGCAAGAAAACATCGGGCCAGGTGCTCTTCAGGGTCATCAAGGTGTGGCCGAGGTCGAGAATCACGCCTCGGATCGTCATCAGTAGCCCCGCTCCTTGTCCACCTGGTTCAGGAGCGGATCGCCGTTCACCAAACGGGTCAGGTTCTCGGCAAACAGATCGGCGGCTCGCTCGTCGTAGCGGGGGGTGAATCCGGCCACGTGGGGCGAGATGAGCGCGTTCTCCAGGTACCACAATGGGCTTTCGGGTGGCAGCGGCTCCTCCTCGAATACGTCCAGGCCGGCGCCCGCGATCCAACCCTCGCGCAGCGCATGCACCAGCGCCGCTTCGTCTGCAATTGGCCCACGGGCGATGTTGACCAAGTACGCTGTGGGTTTCATGGCTTGCAGTTCGGCCTTGCCGATCAGGTGGTGCGTCGCAGGGGTGAGGGGCAGGGCGATGACCACATAGTCGCACTCGGCCAGCATTGCGTGCAGATCCTCCGGTTGGTAGAATTGTTCCGGGATGTCGCCTACGGGATCGCCGGTTTTCTCGACCGAGTAGCCCCCTTCCGCCCGTCTTCCCGACCGGCTGAGGGCCAGTACTCGCATCTTGAATGCCCGGCCCAGCCGTCCGACTTCGCGGCCGATGCTGCCATAACCTAGAATGCCCAAGGTTCTGCCGCGGAGCTCGGGTCGAGCGTACAGATCCCATCTGCCCGACGGCCACTCCGCTTCACGCTGGCAGCGGGTCCAGTGGGACACTCGCCAACGATGGGCGAGGATGGAAGCAAAGACGTACTCGGCAATCGGAGTGGCGTGGATGCCGCTGTTGGTGGTAATAGCCACGTCGCTCTGCATGATGGGTTGGTCCAGGATGTGGTCGGCGCCCGCGCTGTGCAGCTGGAGCCACCGTAGCTTGGGGGCCAGTTCCAGGATAGTACGCGGCACGTGGAATGTATAGAGCACTTCTGTCATCGGATGTTCTGCGAGGGCGGCTGCTACCTCGTCGGTGTTGTGGCTGGTTTTCTGGATCACGTCCAATCGGGGTGACACCGCTTGCAGCTTTTCCAGCAATGCATCCGTGAAACGAAGCGTACACAGCACTTTGATAGATTCCATGGCTCCTTCTCCTGATCTCGGGCGGTTTCCCTCGGGAATGATTATACCACAGTGGGGGGAGGCCGTAAAGCAGCATGAAGGAACGAATGAGTCTTTCGACGCAGGACGCAGGAGATGGGGCGATGTCTGTTTGACTTCACAGCTTGCCCTCTACTGGAAAAACCGGACGGATTATGCTATAATCTTTACGGCTTTTTGGGGCATCCACGGCCTTGGACGATGAGAGGGATCAGACAGCGAGGTTGTTCATTCATGGGAAAGAGTCTAGTCAGGTTTTCTTTGCTGCTCCTGGTAGCGATGATGATATTGTTCCTGCCGCTGACTGGCGGAGAGGAATCTACGGCGCAGGATGGCAGTGAGCCAACAAAGGCAGTGGTCCGATTCTACCTCTTTTACAGTCAAACCTGTTCTCACTGCCACGAGGTCATGGAAAAGTACCTACCTACTGTCTATGAGAAATATGGGGATCAGGTCGAATACCAGTACTTTGACATTCACAACAATACCGAAAACTATGCGACCTTTCTTAGCCTGGAGATGAAACTGGGCGTGCCCCAGGATGAGCAGGGGTACGTGCCCGCTCTGATCATAGGCGACAAGGTACTGATCGGCAGCAAAGAGATTCCGGACAAACTGGAGACCTATATTGACGAGTATCTGGCGCAGGGGGGGGTAGACTTTCCTTCTCTCAAAGATCTGCCTGAGGTGGCGCTGCCCACACCTGAGCCGGTGGTCCAGATTTTGATATTCCTGGACCCCAATCACCGTGATACCGAGACATTGAATGCTTGGATGGCCTCCTTGGGCCAGCAGTATGGTGACGGGTTGCAAGCCTACGCCTTGGACGTTACGCAGAGCGGCAATGCGGAGAGGCTGGCTGCGCTGAACGCGGCGCTGGGGGTCGGTCAGCCAGGGGCTGGTACCCCCGAGGTTTTGATAGGCCGTCAGATGCTCGTGGGTATGGGGGAGATTGAGCGTCGGCTCCCTGGCTTGGTGGAGAAGAATCTCTTACAGGGTGGTCTCAGCATCCCGCCGTGGGAGGAGTTGATCGGTGGTGGTTCGGCCAGTACGGCGACACCGGCTCCATTGAAAGAGCAGATCTATTTAGCCTACTTTGCCCAGGCCGGTTGCCAGGAGTGCGCGCGCACCACCTACGATCTCCAGTTGATCCAGGAGGAGTATCCTCAGGTGGTGGTCGAGACCTTTTCCATAGAGGAGGCGGAGAACAAAGCCCTCAGCGAATGGCTGGGCCAAAAGTACGGCGTGGCGGAGGAAAATCGCCTCTCGACGCCGATGGTCTTTGTGGGAGAGGATGTGCTCATCGGCGACCAAGCCACCGCTGCCAACTTGCTGGCCGCTGTGGACAAGTACGTCGAGACCGGCGCCGAACGCACGTGGGATGATTTTGATCCGACGGAGGCGGAAGAGAGCCTCGTGGATCGTTTCAGGTCGTTTGGCGTGCTGACTGTGCTGGGAGCGGGGCTGGTCGATGGTCTCAATCCGTGCGCCTTCGCCACACTCGTCTTTTTTGTCTCTTATCTGGCGTTTACGGGTCGTCGCGGGCGCGATATTCT
>JASFTJ010000438.1:0-3430 GCA_050053615.1 Anaerolineae bacterium
TACGTAGTATCGTCTCGACGATTGTCACCATGTTGCTCGTCTCCTTTTTGCTCTTTGTGCTCATTGACGTGGGCAGCGGTGACATCACCGTCAAGATTCTGGGCATTGAATCCACCGCTGAGCAGCGAGCCTCCTATCGCGCCCAGTTGGGCTTGGATGCACCACTGTTGCAGAGGTACCTCGACTGGCTGATTGGCAACGACTGGCGGGCCAGCCGCATGGTTGGCTATCCGTTGGTGGCGGTGGATAACCCTCAGACCGGTGAGAAGGAGTGGTGGGCCGACGTAGACGGCCAATTGACCCGCTGGAAGCTGGAGGAAGGCCGGCTGTTGGCCTTGAAGCGTCAGGAGGACGGTTCATCCACGTCTCACCTCGTGAGCGGTGTTTGGCAAACGGACGAAAGCGGCCAAGAGTTCTTCTGGGGGCTGGACGACCAGAACCGCGCCGTCAGGTGGGTGCGCGGCGAGGGGGTAGAGGTCTGGGTGCGGACCAAGGCCGGTTTCCGCAAGGAGGGCGATGGCCCGCAGGAGTATGTCCCGTTGCTCAAGGGGATGTTGCGCGGTGATCCGGGCAAGTCACTTGAATTCGGTCGCCCGGTGGCCGTGACCCTGGTCCCCCGCATCCGCAATACCCTCATCCTGGCTGGGGTCGCTTTCGCCGTCGTGATGCCCCTGGCCCTGGTGCTGGGCATCATCGCTGGCATCAACGAGGGCAAGCTCCTGGATCGTATCATCTCTATCGGCGGATTGGGGGCCACGGCCACGCCCGAGTTTGTCATCGGTGTCGTCTTGATCCTGATCTTTGTCATCTGGCTGAAGAAACCGGGCGATCCGAACCAGCCGTTTTTCCCCATGCCCCTCTTTTTCAGCGCCGATGCGATCTTTGAAACTCCGATTATGCTCGTGTTGCCCGTGCTGACACTGACCCTGATCGAGTTGGGCTATGTCGCGCGCATGACGCGAGCCAGCATGGTCGAGGTGATGGACTCGCCCTACATCCGCACGGCCATCATCAAGGGCATGCCCTATCGGCGCGTGGTTGTGCGCCACGCCATCCGCAATGCCCTGATGGCGCCTATCACCATCATCATGTTGCACGTGAACTGGCTGGTGGGCGGCGTGGTCGTCACCGAGGTGATCTTTGGCTATCCCGGGCTGGGCAACTATATCTACCGGGCCGCGATCTTTGGCGATTTCTACGCCATCGAGGCAGCAGCCATGGTGACGGTCCTCATTGCGGTGATTACCCGGCTGGTGGGCGACTTTGCCTATACCCTGCTCAATCCGCGGATTCGGTACGCGTAGAGGGAAGGAGAACCCAATGACTGTAGCAACAGCGGCAAAATCACAACCACAGCCCTCCCGTCTACAAAAGATGTGGAAAAGTCTGTCGATCGTCTTCGAGTCCCGGGTAGCCACCGTCGGTCTGATCATGGTGCTCTTCTGGCTCACCGTGGCGCTTCTCTCGCTTGTCTGGACGCCCAACAATCCCAACGCATCAGATTTTACCCAGAACCTACCTCCCAACGCCACGAACTGGCTGGGCACCGATCACCTGGGCCGTGACATCCTCTCTCGCTTGATGCAGGGCACTCAGGTGATCTTGCTAAAAACCCGTCTGCCGGGCGACTCGAATATCTCTATCCCTGGTGGTGTGGCCATCTGGGGCGTGGTGGGTTCGCTGGCCCTGGGGGCCGTGCTGGGCCTCAACGCCGGCTATCGCGGGGGTTGGTGGGATCAGACGATCATGCAAGTGCTGGACGCGCTGATCGCCTTTCCCCGTATCGTGCTGTACCTGGTGGTCATCGCGGCGCTGGGTCAGGGTGACCTGGTCGTGATCCTGGCGATCACGATCACTGGGGCGCCGGGTGTAGCCAGGCTAGCCCGCAGCTTGGGCCTGGACATCAAAACACGCGATTATATCCGTGCCGCCGAGACGCGGGGCGAGAGTGTGTGGTTTATCATGTTCCGCGAGATCCTGCCCAACGCGCGCGGCCCCCTGCTGGTGGATGCAATGCTGCGGGTGGGCTATGCCATCTTTGCCATCGGCACCCTCGGTTTCCTGGGCATCGGACTTCCGCCCCCGGACCCTGATTGGGGCAATATGGTGAATGAGGCCCGCCGGAACATTTTCTCCAATCCCTTGGCCGTACTTTGGCCTGCCTTGGCCATTTCTACCCTGGTCATCGGTCTCAATCTTTTTGCCGATGGCTTGCGCGAAGAGATGACCCGCTACCAGAAGTAGAGGAGGCGAAATGACTGACTACAAACCAGCAGGACACGGAGGCCCCCCAGTCTTGAAGCTTGAGGACGTGGCAGTCGCCTACAAGGTGCGGGGTGGCGAGATTGAGGCGGTTCAAGACGTGTCCTTCGAAATCGACCGAGGCGAGTCTCACGGAATCGTGGGGGAGTCGGGTTGTGGAAAAAGCACCGTCGCCTGGGCCATCGTCAACTTTTTGGGGGCGAACGGCTATGTGAAACGAGGCAGCATCAAGTTCCAGGGGCGCGAGTTGGTTGGGGTCACCGGCGAGGAGCTGCGCCGCCTGCGTGGCGACCAGATCGCCATGGTCTACCAGGACCCCATGCAAGCCCTCAACCCCTCCATGCGTCTCGGCGACCAGATGAAAGAAGTCCTCACCGTCCACCGGGGCATGAGCGACAAGGAGGCCGAGACAAGGTGCATCGAGATGCTGGAGCGGGTGTACATGCCCGACCCGGCAAATGTCATGCGCCGCTACCCGCACCAGATCTCGGGCGGCCAACAGCAGCGCGTGGTCATTGGCATGGCCCTGCTCAATAATCCGGCGTTGCTAATTATGGACGAGCCGACCACGGCCCTGGACGTGACCGTCGAGGCGGCTGTGTTGGACCTGATCGCCGACTTGCGACGAGATTTCGACACGGCCATCATGTACATCACCCACAACCTCGGTGTGGTGGCCCGGGTTTCCACGCGCATCGGCGTGATGTATGCCGGTGAGATGGTGGAACGGGCCACTGTCGAAAACATCTTTTTGCAGCCCCAGCACCCCTACACCCAAGGGTTAATGCGCTGCGTACCCAAGTTGGGCGCCGACAAGGTAGGCAGCCTTCTCTATCCCATCCGCGGCCGGGTGCCGCCGCCGAACGCCCGTCCTGCCGGGTGTATCTTTTCGCCGCGATGTGACTATGTCCGCGAACGCTGCCGAGAGGAGCATCCGGTACTGCGCAAGATACCGGGCACCGAAAACTGGGCGCGCTGCCATTTCTCCGAAGAGATCGATGCCAGCCAGTGGGAGCCTACGGAGGAGGTCGAAGTGCCGACCCTCGCCGCCGAGGAGCGGGAACGAGAGACGATCCTTGAGGTGGATGGCCTGACCAAGTACTACGAGGTGCAGGGAGGCTCACTCAAAGACGTCCTGGGATTCGGCGAGAAACGGTACGTAAAAGCC
>JASFTJ010000439.1:0-3426 GCA_050053615.1 Anaerolineae bacterium
CAAGCGGGCGAAATCGGCCACCAGAGCCCTCCCCTGCTGATGTTCGGCCTTTAGCGCTCCAACCGGGCAGCCGCGCATGGGCACGCCTTTTGCTTCCAAGGCGGGGAACAGGTGGGTTTCCTCTTTTCCGTGATGACACTTGTCGGCAAAGATGCGCATAAAGTCCACGATGTCCTGGAGCATCTCGGCATCTACCGGGCGCCCTGTCTCCATGTCCTCGGCCAGTGTGGCCATCACCGCCACCACCTCTTGTATGGCGCGGTGCTCGTTTTCCAGCAAGTCTGTTGGATGCTTCTGCATGTTTGTTCACTCTTCCCTGGCATCCACGTGGATCACGCAGTAGCGGCAGCCGGTCTCGCGGCGCACCCGTTCGTGAACCTCGTGGGCAATGCGATCCGCTTCCTCGATGCTCTGTCCTGATTGTACCACGATGTGCATCCCGGCGTGAATTGCCTCCGGCCCGATGTACTCGGCCCGCAGGTCGTGGACGCCCAACACGCCGGGGACGGAGCGGACCAAGCTCTCCACCCGGGCCAGGAATTCCGGCCCCGGCGAGCGGCCCATCAAGAAGCAGAGGTTCTCGCGGAACAGGCCCACGGCGTTGACGGCGATGATGGTCGCCACGACGATGGCGGCAATGGGGTCGGCCAGCGGCCAGCCTCCCCAGACCAGCAGCGTGCCGACCAGCGCGGCCAGCAGGCCCAACTCGTCGTTGATGAGCTCCATGAACTGGGCTTTGGCGGCGGCGCCGCGCTCCTTTTGCTTGAACAGCTTGATCAGGGGCGCGGCCGCGATCAACATCGACACGGCGATGACGCCCAGGGCCAGCGGCAGATTCTCGTAACTCGCCTCCTCGGGCTGGAACAGCCGGGGGATCGCCTCCTTGTACAGCTCAAAGCTGGTGAACGAGATGAACAAGGTCGCGGCCACCAGAGCGGCCACATTCTGCGCCCGGCCGTAGCCGAACATGTGCACCTCGTCGGCCTCTTTGCGCGACCAGATGGCGGCCACCAGCAAAAAGCCCGAGATCAGGATGTCGCTCAAGGTGTGTAGCGCTTCGGCAAACAGGGCCATGACCCCGGTCAAAAAGTAGACCCCCAGTTTCAGGATGAACACGAGGGCATAGAGCCCTAGTGCCAGTTTGAGCGCACGTACCTCTTCTTGTGGCCGGACACCGCTCCTGGCCCGCTCCCTCACTCCCTTGTGTCTCTATGCCTCGCGGACTCGCTCCTCTTCCAGATCAAAGTCCCAGTACCCCGGTCCTTCGGTGAAAAAGCGGGCGTTCACGTCAGTGTCCTGGGCATACTCGCCCGGCAGTTCGTCGTCGGGAAAGATGGCCTCGGGCGGACAGACCGGGACGCAGGCCCCGCAGTCGATGCAGGTCTCGGGGTCGATGTAGAAATAGGGCCAATCTGCATCGCCCGTGGGACCCGGCACGATGCACTCTACCGGACAAACCTCGACGCAGTCGCCGGCCCGGATGCACAAACGGGTGATTACGTGTGTCATGGGATATCTCCTCCGACCTCTGTTCTATTTGGTCAACTCTCGTGCCAAGTTAGTCAGGACCTCGGGCCCATCCTCGCCGACCACCACCGTGTCTTCGACGCGCACGCCCCAGGGGCCGGCGTACAGCCCGCAGTTGCCCACGGCCAGCACCACGTTGGCCGGCAGCGGCGGCGGCGCCTCCTCGCCGTGGAAAAAGGCGTGGCCCGGCGGCAGCGGCGCCTCCTCAAACTCGATGCCCACCCCGTGAATGGGCGGGCCAAAGACGTGGTCGCCGTGGCCCGCGTCCTGGAGCACGCCGTGCAGCGTGTCCTCCAGTTCGACCATGCCCACCCCGGCCCTGACCTTGGCGATGGTCGCCTGTTGCGCTTTCAGGTACAGGTCGTAGGCCGCCTGCTGCTCGGCCGTCGGTTGGCCGACGCACACCGTGCGGCAGATGTCGGCGCTGTAGCCGTCGACGATGGGGTGGACGTCGATCATGACCAGGTCGCCTTCTTGCAGCTCGCGCAGCGTGGGCAACCCGTGGGCCACGTTGGTCCGCGGCCCCGAGGCGACGTAAGTGCGCCAGAACTCCTCGGCGCCGGCCTGGCGTAGGGCATATTCGGCCTCGGCGGCCACCTGACTTTCGGTCAGCCCCGGCCTTGCGGCTTTGAGAGCCGCCGTCATGCCCGCGACTGCGACCTTGGCCGCGGCCCGGATGCGCTCGATCTCGGCCGGCTCTTTGACCATGCGCAGTTGTGACAGGATGGGTGTGCAGTCCTTGACGGAGACCCCTTCCGGCTTGGCGTGAGGGTGGGTCATCATGCCCATCATCGACTGGGTCAGAAAGGTGTACTCCAGGCCGACGGCGCCCGACTGAATGCCGAAATGCTCGAAATGGTGGGCGATGGAGTGGATCATGCCCACCTCGTCCTCGAAACCGGCGATCTGGTCAAAGTGGGCCAGGGCGCTGACGTCCTCGACGTCGGTCTGGGGCACGCCCAGGGCAACCTGGCCGTCCTGGGTGATCAGGGCGTAGGCGCACAGCCGCCCGTCGCCGGTCAGGTAGAACATGTTGGCCGGCTTGGTCAGCAGCAGCGCGTCCAGCTCGGCCTCGTGCATGAGTCGGGCGCATTGTTCCAAGCGTATTTGGTACCGATCCTGTGTCATTACAGCCTCCTTTTTCTGTCTAGATCTGCCTCTTTGCGGTGACTACGCTTTGGCCGGAGTTGCCCGCCGCCTCTCCAGCCACCTCTCGGGCACAAACAGGCCGAGCACGTTGCCCAGCCCCAGCGTGCCGATGACCTGGACCAGGAACACCACCAGGCCGGCGCCCATCATTGCGCCGCCTAGCCAGGAAACGGCGACGTAGGGCTGGAACTGCCCCCCCTCATAGATCGTACGCCGCAGCATGCCCTGCGCTCCGGCCATGCCCATGGCGTAGGCGTTGAATACCGCCCCCACCACCCAGAGCCACAGATGGATGTTCACCAGCTTGGGGTAGCGGAACTCTGCTTTGGTGAGCATTGGCACGAGGGCATAGAGCACGGCAAAGACCAGTGAGCTGACCGCGGTCAGCAGAAAGGTGTGGGCGTGCAGGGCGATGACCCACTGGGTGTTGTGAAAGACCAGGTTCAATCCGACGTTGGCCTGAATTAGCCCGGCTGTGCCGCCCATCACAAAGCCAAAGATCGAAGCCAGCACGAATTTCAGGGCCGGCGTCATCTTGACCGGCCGGGCCAGCCAGATAGTCATCAGCGAGGCAAAGATGGTCAAGCCCATGGTGAAAAACTCGCCCCAGGTGATGAATTGGCCGGATAGCAGCTTCATCCACAACGGTTGGGGCTGGTCGCCGAGCAGGTGGTGGCTCCACACGCCCATCGACACCAACAGGTCGACCATGATCACCGTCTTGACCACGTTGGCCCCGAACAGCTCCCG
>JASFTJ010000440.1:0-3423 GCA_050053615.1 Anaerolineae bacterium
CCTGCCGATGCGCTACCCGGTCACCACCCGTTACTACGAACTGCTCTTTGCCGAGAAACTGGGCTTTGAAAAAGCAGCCGAGTTTCATTCCTACCCCCGGCTCTTTGGCATCGAGTTCGACGACACCTGGGCCGAGGAGCAGTTCACCGTCTATGACCATCCCAAGGTGCTGATCTACCGCAAGACGGACGACTATGACCGCGAACGGGTGCGGGCCATGCTGACCGAGGGAATTGACTGGCAGGCAATAGCCCAGGGGCTCAATCCGCGCGATGTACCCGAGTGGCGGCGCGAGCAGGTCCGTGAGCGGCGCGAGGAGGAGCAAAGCCAGAGCATTCAAGAGCGCACGAACGACCTGATGCTCACCCAAGCCCAGCGCTTGGTGCAGGAACAAGGCGGCACCTGGGCCTCGATCTTTGACCGGAACAGCTTGCCTAATCGCTGGCCCACCTTTTCCTGGCTGGTACTGATCGGCGTCGTAGGGCTGGCGGCATTGCCGCTGACCGTCGCCGTCTTTTGTCGATTGCCAGACCGGGGCTATGTCCTGGCCCGGCCGGTGGGCGTGCTGTTATTGGCCTGGCTGTCGTGGATCCTGACCAATCTGACACCACTTCATTACAGCCGTGAGACCATCCGGCTGGCATTGGGCCTGATCACGCTCCTCTCGGTCATGACCCTGCTCTTTCCCGAACAGCGGCGCCGTCTCGTCGACCTCTGGCGCACTCGGAAGCGACTCATCCTCACTGGCGAGGTCCTTTTTCTAGTTTTCTTTGCCCTCTTTTGGCTCATCCGCTGGGGCAACCCCGACCTGTGGCACGCCTGGAAGGGCGGCGAGAAACCGATGGACTTTGCCTACCTCAACGCCGTCATCAAAAGCACCGAGTTCCCGCCCTATGACCCCTGGTTCGCTGGCGGCTACCTGAACTACTACTATTTCGGGCAAGTCATGGTCGGCACGCTGATCAAGCTGATCGGCATCATGCCCGCCGTGGCCTACAACCTGGCGATCCCGACTTGGTTTGCCATGACGGCTATGGGCGCGTTCAGCGTAACCTACAACCTCGTCGTAGGGAGGGTTGACAACTCGCGCTACAGACCCATCTTTTGGGGCGTGGTGGGCGCGCTGTTTGTGGTCGTCCTGGGCAATCTCGGCGAGGTCCACCTCCTGCTGCTCAAGCTGGCCGACGGGATGGTCGAGAGCTTCCAGAGCACTATCCCTGGCCTGGCGGGGCTGATACGGCTCATCGTGGGCACGTTCGAGACAATGTTCGGCGAACGGGCGCTGTCCATCAGCCCTGACGAATGGTACTGGAATGCCAGCCGGGCCATCCCTGCCGGACCTCACGAAGCGGTCATCACCGAGTTTCCCTTCTTTACCTTCCTCTACGCCGACTTGCACGCGCACCTGATCGCCATGCCGTTGACATTCTTGTCTTTGGCGGGTGCCATCGCGGTTGTAAGAGGGACTGAGGGGGTAGGTTGGCGGCGGTTCTCAAGATCCTCGGCCTTGCTGTTGCTCTGGGGGCTGACCATCGGCGCGATGCGCACGACCAACACCTGGGATGTGCCGCCCCATCTGCTGATCGCGCTGGGGGCGCTGATCATCGCCGGGCTCGCGCGACGCAAGCCTGGCTGGACGGGTGTCGTACGGACGGTCGTGTCGATCGCCTGGCAATTCGGGCTGTTGTTCGCGCTGAGTTGGTCCGTGCTCTACTGGCCTTTCTGGACCAACTATGGCTCGTTCTACAATAGCATCAGTCTGTGGGAAGGGACCCGGACCCCCATCTGGGCCTACCTGGTCGTCCACGGGCTGTTCCTGTTTGCCATTGTGAGCTACCTGACCATGAAGGCGGCAAGGCGTGATCCGCTGCTCCGCCGTTTCCGCCTAACGCTCCGCTATCGAGGTCGGCTGCCCCGCCTTCGCAAGGCGGCTCGAATCGTCGGCGTGCGGGGCCTGCCGGTGGGCGCATTGGGTTGGACCGCGTTGGGGTTGCTGGTTCTGGTGGTCATTTTCTTGCTGATCCCTGGCTTGATCCCCTTCACCCGGGCCCAAGACGCAGCTGAAGCGGCTGCCTACAGGTATCGAGGCCTGTCGGTCTTTGCCCTCAGCCTGCCTATGGGCATCCTGGGGCTGCTGCTCCTTTTGCGCAACAGGCCCCGGGTGTCGCCCACCCGTCGACTGTGGGCCTACCTGGTCCTATTAGGCCTGGCCATGAGCCTCGGCGTAGAGGTGATTGTCATCCAGGGTGACATCGGGCGGATGAACACCGTCTTCAAGTTCTATCTGCAAGTGTGGCTGCTGTGGGGTGTGTCCGCCGCAGCTGCGCTGGCCTGGATCGTCCCCCACGTGCGGCGCTCCACCCACGCGACGCAGGGGCAGAACCTGTGGTTTGGCACCCTGGCCCTGCTGGTGTTCTGCGCCGCCCTCTACCCGCCCCTGGCGACTGTGGCCAAAGTCCGCGACCGGTTCGACCCCGACCTCGAACCGGGACTCGATGGTTGGGCCTACATGGAGACAGCCCATTACCATGATCCCGGCGGCCAGGATTATGACTTGAAGTGGGACTTGGAGGCGATCCGTTGGCTGCTGGACAATGTGATTGGTTCGCCGACGATCTTGGAGGGGCACACTCCCGAGTATCGTTGGGGGGCGCGCTACTCCATCAACACTGGGCTGCCCACCGTGCTGGGCTGGAACTGGCACCAGCGCCAGCAACGGGCCGCCGCCAGCGACCAGGAGGTGTGGGCTCGCGCCACCGACGTAGCCACGATTTACAACACACCTGTGACCGAAACAGCAGAGTCGCTGCTACACAAGTACCACGTGCGCTACGTGATCGTCGGGCCACTGGAGCGCACCTACTACGAGCCGCCGGGTCTGAAAAAGTTCGAATGGATGGTCACCGAAGGGACACTGCGGGTTGTCTATGCCAGCGAGAAGGTGACGATCTATGAGACGATCAGCCGCTGAGGGCGCCGAGCTGCGCCCTTGACGATTCTGGCCGCAGTGTAATAATTGGCCTGGTTCTGCATCTTGTATTGTGGAGAGTGATCCGCCTGTGGGCCAAGCCGACGACTATGCCGAATTGTACCGTGAATACCTGCCCCGCATCCTAAACTACGTCCGGTCGCGGGTCGCCAGCGAGGACCTGGCCCAAGATCTAACGGCGGCGGTCTTTGAGCGGGCGATCGCCAAGCAGCACACGCTGCGCAAGCGCGAGGCCTTTGGGGCCTGGCTTTTTGCCATTGCCCGCAATGCAGTGGCCGGATACTACCGAAAGCGGCGCCCTGTCCTGTCGTTAGAGTTGGCCGCCGACGAGCCCGCATCCAATCCCTCTCCGCCGGAAGCGGCGGCGCGCCGCGAGGAACTGGATCGGATGCAGGCCGCCCTGGCGGCGCTTCCCGAACGAGATGAGGAGGTCA
>JASFTJ010000441.1:0-3417 GCA_050053615.1 Anaerolineae bacterium
AGCGAGTCGCCGGTGACAATGGCAGATGCCCCCATTTCGTCAGCGATCTCGGCTGCCTTGGTCAGCATGGCGCGCTTGCAGAACAGGCAAGCCCAACGCTCCCGGCGCAGCGCCTGCAGCTTTGCCAAGTCTGATCCCAGAATCTCCTCGTGGGAAAGGATGATGGGCTGCAGTTGCCAGCCGAAAGCGTAGCGGCTCAGCGCCTCGACGATGGCTTTGACCTGCTCGGTTTGGGCTTGGCCGACCGTAAAGTGCACCGGGATCACGCCACAACCCCGTTTCATCATGAGCCAGGCTGCCACCGGTGAATCAATGCCGCTAGACAAGAGGGCTACGACCCGCCCCTGTGTGCCCAAAGGCAGACCACCCGGCCCTTCGATGACCTCGCCAAAGACCAGGGCGCGTCCGGGCCGGATCTCTATGCCGATCTCGACGTCCACCTCCGCCGAGAGATCCACCGGGGCCTTGGTTGCGGCGACGACTGCCGCGCCCACGCGCCGTTCGATCTCGGGCGAGATGTGAGGGAACGACTTGTCGGCTCGCCGAGCGCTTATCCGGAAGGATCGTTTTGAGTTCAGCCCCACTCGCTGTGTAATCTCTATGGCTTTTTCCGTAATGGCCTCGAGCTTTGCTGGCGTGGGATGCACGGGACTCAGGGATACGATGCCAAAGACCCGCTTGGTCGCTTCGACCGCAGCGTCCACCTGCTCGGTCTCCAGGTAGATGCGCTGTCCTTCCTGCCATACTTTGCCTTCGATGCCGTTTGCTTTGAGGCATTTCCGCACGTTTCGCCGCAGTTTACGGAAAAAGTAGGTGCGGTTTTTTCCCTTCAAAGCGATTTCGCCATAACGTATCAGTATCAAACCCATTTATAGCCAGTCGTTCTCCAGATACCAGTTCGCCGTCTCTTTCACCGCTGTGTCCAAGTCATACTGGGCCACAAAGCCCAGTTCTCTTTGGGCTTTCTCTCCGCAGCAAAGCCAATACGGCTGGCGGAGATCCCGTATCCGTTGTTCGTTGAGCAGGGCAGGCTTGCCCGTGAACCGTTCCTGGATTCTGGACCACCAAGCCATGGGGGTCAGGATAGACTCAGGTATGGTGATCCGGACAGGCTGCTTGCTCAAGGCTTTGATAACCGCTCCCAAAAACTCTCGATAGCTGTGCGGCTCCGCGCAGCCAAAGTAGGTCTGCCCGGTTGCCGCGCTGCTCTTCAGCGATAGGAGGATCAGGTTGATCAGATCTTGGACATAGATGAGGCTTATGCGCCGCTCGCGGCGGCCCAGCTGCAGGCCCAAACCCAAGTTGACCAGCTGAAAGTACGCGTAAAAGTCCCGATCCCGTGGTCCGAACACGGCAGCGGGCCGCACGATGGTAAGCGGCAACCTGTCGGTCAGGCGCTGCAAGGCTTGCTCCGCGGCCCATTTGCTCTTGCCGTACCAGGTGAGCGGTTGCGGCTCACGCGATTCATCCGAAAAGTCATCTGCTGCCTGTGATGGACCGGCTGCTGCCTGACTCGAGACAAAGAGGAAACGCTGCAACCCAGAGTTCTCCGCGAGGCAGATCCGGGCTAGCGTTTCCGTGCCCTGCGTGTTGCAACGGAAAAAGGTCTCCTCGTCCAGTGCCCGGGTAAGCGCCGCGCAATGGCAGACAATATCCACGTCCTGGCAGGTTCGCCGCAGGCTTTCCTCATCCCGTAAATCGGCGTAGGCCCACTCTACCGGCAGATGGCGGATAAAGGTCAGATCGCTGGTGCGCCGCACCATGCATCGCACCCGGTAACCTTTCGCCAGCAGGGCTTCGGTCAAGTGCGACCCGACGAACCCGTTAGCGCCGGTAATCAGGATGGTCTTTCCACCCTCAGACAAGTCCTTTCTTCTCCTGATTCTTTCTGCTTCGTGCTGTCTCACTTGGGCGTATCGCCCAAAATGCAAACACCATAAGCCGTTGCGCTGAACAGCCTATGGTGAACCCACGCGCCTGCCGGGCAAATCGCCCGTTAAGCTCAACCAAATCCGGGTAAGTTGCATCAGTCGATCATGCTGGCAAGCATCACGCTGCAAGTGTAGCATAGGGTGGGGGTTTTGTCAATCCCGGCCACCAACAAAAGGAGGGTGCTGGCTTGACACCCTCCTTTTGCCTGGAAGAGGAGAAACGCGAATTATTTGGTTTGTGACTACGCCGGTAGGGGGATCTCGTTCTCAGGACGATAGGAATGATGGTCGAGAACGAGATTCCCCCTTCGGCTTGGTGGCCTGAGCCACGTGGGCCGACAGACATCATGCGCTCCAGGGTCCGTCACATGCCGTAAAGATCTTGCTAGTCGTAGAGAGCGTGCATTCCCTTTCGGTCGAACCGGTCGAGGCAGACTATTACATCTCTTGTCGACAATTCTACGAGTGAGGCAATGGTAGAGATTTGTACTCCGGTCTCTGCTAACAAGATAGCTCTAGCCCTTTGACGAATCCTCTTTGATACATCTTTCGAATCCGATAGAAATTGGATTGCCAGACGCTCGACTGAACCCAATTTGCGCATGAATGCCAACATGCCTCTGTTTCCGCATGGCTCGTGTTCTCTCGGATTGTACGACAGTTGTTGCCTAGTGTACACATTATAGCCTAGCAGCGAGAGAAAATCCAGTAGCAACTCCCATATTCTGGGCCATGGGTTTTCGAGAATTCTTCTGTGAGCTTTGTCATGGTCGAATCTCTGATGTTTGCAGCAGCATAGTAGGTTCTCGCGCCTTCAGCTTTTGCCTGGTCTCCCTCTGTTGTGGGCGTGCATAGTGTGCACGCGACATATCGGACCCTTTTCTCTCTAACTGCTCAAAAAGGGCAGCCGTGAACTCGCCCAATGCCCAATCGCTTCGGGTAAGTTAAAGCCGCCTGGTGATCACCCACAAGCTCTTTCGTCAAGCTGGCCAGGCTCCCCCGCTGAATTATCGGATAGATTCGTAGTCGCCGGCAACGGCGGGTGCCACGCTTTTCCCTTTTCGTTTGTGAACCTGCTGTTTGCGGCGATGGATCTCTGGATCGTAGGGTGTCTTGTCGCGCATCACGGCGAAGACGACGTCCGATAGACGTCGCATGAGACGCTTGTGGGCTTTGCCGGGATCAAGGCCGCGGTCTGGACAGGCTTGATGATATTCTGCCGACAACGGCTCGTTGTGGCAGGCCGAAAGGGCCACTTGGTCCAGAGTTGACTTGAGGCGGCGATTGCACCCATGGTTTTCCACCTGGCGGGCATGTTTCCCGGTACCTTTAGTGACCGGCGCACTGCCATTGTACTTGGCGAAGCGATCTTTCGTGATTGAAGCGAGCTGTGTCGCGGGTAATCACCAAATAGGGCCCCGTCAAAGTCGTGGTCCATCGTGTACAATACCTTCTGTGACCAAACAGAATGGAGGTTGTACGCGAT
>JASFTJ010000442.1:0-3411 GCA_050053615.1 Anaerolineae bacterium
CCCGACTCTATCGAACATGATGTTCTTCGACCCCGAGGAGGGCATCTTCGGCGATGCGGCCATCTCAGCGTTCGCAGGCCTGTCGGCCGTGATCGGCTTCGTGCTGGCCCTGGCCGTGCGCCTGTTGTTCCGAGACGACATCGACATGGCCGCGGCTGTAATCTGGTCGATGCTGGGCAACTTCATCGGGATCGGATTCGCGGCCATCTCCGATATCTGGATCAATGGATTTTCTCCGTCGGTCGCCATCGTCGGCGAATTTCTGCCGGCTGCCGGCCCCAACATGATTTTCGCGGCCATCCTGGTGCCCATCCTGGTGGGCGCCTACCGCGCGATGCAGCGGCAGATCGGTCGCTAATCTAAACGGAGGGCAGGCCTGCACGAATCAGCAGAGGCCTGCCCTCCGGAATAGGCAACAACGCATGCTGGTCACCTGGCGCTACCGCGACCGCGGCTCCATCATCCAGACGTTCGACCCCAGCGCCTGGATCGTGTTCTATTTGTGCTTTATCGCTGCGACGCTCTTCTTCTGGGACATCCGTTATCTGCTTCCGCTCCTGGTCATCGCGCTTGTTTCGGTCTTCGGCTCCAGGATCACGTGGCGCGAGAGCCGGCGCGCGTGGATGTTTATCGGCGCGTTTGTTGTCTTTTTCGCGCTGCTGACCTTCCTGACCGGCCGAGGCGGGGTGGAGGTCTATGAGGTCGAGCACGACTTGGCTGTGCTGCGGGCGCCGTTCGAACTCTTCGGCTGGCGGCCGACGCTGCGCGTCACTGCGGAGCGGATGATGTTCGCCCTGAGTCAATTGGCACGTGTGTTCAGCCTGGCCAGCATGACCATCCTGATCCCCTACACGCTGAACCCTGCCCACTACGGGGTCGCATTTCGCCGCTTGGGGCTGCCCGACAAATTCGCCTACGCCATGGACCTGACCATGCGCTTCATCCCCACCTTCGGGCGCGATTTCCAGCAAACCATGGATGCCCAGCGGGCGCGCGGCTACGAGATCGAGAAGCTGAGCGGAGGCTTGTTCGCCCAGGTGCGCAAGCTGGCGCCGCTGATTGTGCCGGTGACGATTCACGCCATCGCTGGCAGTGAAGACATCATCGACGCCATGGATCTAAGGGGTTTCGGAGTCGGGCCGCGCACCTGGCTCACAAAGCTGGAATACCGCAAGCGCGACGTCGCACTGATGATCTTCGGGGGAGTGATCCTGGTCGCTTCGCTGCTGGCTTCGCTCTTCGGTTACGGGCAGTTCTGGGTTCCTGATTTTCTGATCCGTTTATCGGGCGCATAAGCGCGCTCCCGCGTGCTCTGCCCGGACCTCGTCCCCGGGTTTGCACACTCCTGGGTCCGGAGAGGACGCCGCCGTTTCATCCCCTGCTTGACAAACCCGCCGTTTGGCCGTAGGATAGATCTGGTTTACAGGTCCGACCGGAGTACCGGAGGGCGCAGATGAAGATCCACCCGGTCCAACACCGCACCCTGGCCGAGATCGTCGCTGGGAAGCTGTCGGCGTCCATCCTGCGCGGCGATCTCGCGGCGGATGACAGGCTGCCGTCCGAGCGCGAGCTGATGACCATCCTGAACGTGAGCCGTTCCACCTTGCGGGAGGGCTTGAAGATCCTGGCCGAGAACGGTTTGATCGACGTCCGCCCGGGCGTAGGCTCGTTCGTGCAACCCCTGGACCGCTCCAACTACGCCCAGGCCAGTGAGCTGGCGCAGGCTGCGCCGGATGCCCAACCCCCCGAGAGGCGACCTGTGACCGCCTCCTCCGAGCCACCTCTGCCGCAAGGCCCGCAGCATCTGCAGATCAACGTTGAAAAACCACTACGTATTCCCGACCTCAAGAAAGACCGCCTGGGCACATTCGACTTCATCTCGTGGTGGGAGCGGGATACGGTTGCCGAAGCTGCGGTGATGATCGTCGGTGCTGGGGCGCTGGGCAACGAAGTCGCCAAAAATCTGGCGTTGATGGGCGTGGGCAAGCTTTACATCATGGACTTCGACGAGATCGAGGCCGCCAATCTGTCGCGCTCCGTACTTTTCCGAGAGCGGGACAATGGACGTCCGAAAGCGGAAGTGGCGGCGGCGCGCGTGCGCGAGCTCAACCCGCAGGTGCGGGTTCAGTATCAGGACGGAGATGTGCGCACCGACGTGGGTTTGGGTGTTTTCCGCCGCATGGACGCTGTCGTCGGCTGCCTGGACAACCGCGAGGCCCGGCTGGCGCTCAATCGCTTCTGCTATTGGCTGAACAAACCCTGGGTGGACGGCGCCATTCAGGAGCTGCTGGGGTTGGTGCGGGTCTTCGCGCCGGGCGAGGGCGCCTGCTTTGAGTGCACGCTGACAGAGCAGGCACGTCGAGAGATGTCCTTGCGCTACTCCTGTCCGCTCCTGGCACGCGCCAACCTGCTGCTGGGGAAAGTTCCCACGACGCCGACCATCGCCTCCCTCATCGGCTCTATGCAGGCGCAGGAGGCGTTAAAACTCCTCCACGGCCTGCCGGTGGAAGTCGGGAGCGTGACCCATTTCAACGGTATGACCAACCAGATGCACACCACAAGCTATGTGCCGCGCGAGGATTGTGAAAGCCACTGGACCTACGGCGAGATCGTAGAACTGCCCAACCGAGCTGCGGACACGAGCCTTCAGGAGATGCTTGCACTTGCCCAGTCTGAATTAGGCGCAGATGCCGTGATCGAACTGGATGAGGAGTTGGTTCTCTCACTGGTGTGCAATCGGTGCCAGACGACGGACGCCGTGATGGAGCCCATTTCCGCCGTTAGCTTCGACGCCGCGCACTGCCCGAGCTGCGGCCTTGTGCGCGAGGTCAACATGACCCACGTCATTCAAGGGGGCGAGGATTTTCTACAACGCACACTTTCCAGCGTGGGGGTCCCCCCGCTGCATGTCCTGCGCGCCCACAATGGACGGGAATACCGCTTCTTCGAATTGACGGGGGATCTGCAGGAGACGCTGCACTTCCAGCATTTCCAGGGACCTGTAAGCCCGGGGAGGGACCGGCGAGTGAGGATTCGTCTCGGCCCAGAAACAAAGCCACCCCCACCTGCCGAGCAGCGAAGCGAAAGCCGCATCCGGTTGCTGGATTAAGCAGATGATGAGAGTCCAAACCGAAGGAGGCACACCCATCCTATCGAAGCTGCAGTCGACCCCATTGTTTACAGGGATACTCATCATCATCAGCGCGGCTTTCAGTTTGGGCTTGGCCTTTGCACTTTACTACGCTCTGGATGGGGCGCTGCATCGCACCGTCGTTATCATCTTCAGCGCGCTTGTGGTCGGGTTGGCGATGGGATTGGTGGCGCGCTTGGCGCTGCCCGCGCGCGGCTGGCTGCTGCGATTTCTATTGGCACTGTTCGGAGTTTGTTTGAGCCTGGTCTTCCTGGGCTGGC
>JASFTJ010000443.1:0-3407 GCA_050053615.1 Anaerolineae bacterium
ATGTTCTTGATCACTCGGTCCATCAGATCGTGGCTGGTCGGGTTCACTTCCTGCCAGGCTAGGTTCACACCCAGGTCAAGGGCTAGCAGAAAGACAGTCAGGCCAACGGCCGCGCCCAACTGCTTCCAGGTGGGTCGATGCAGGCCTAGGCGTTCCAAGGTACTTTGTCCATTGCGCCGGATGAACAAACCTACACCTGCCAGGGCGAACAAAGTGAGCGGTACGCCGGTCAGTACCACGTCCCAGATGGTCAGGCGTGTGCCAGCTTTGGTCAGGTTCTCCAGATCCCCGATGACCGCCATCTGTCCGAAGCTGAGGCCAATCTGGTAAACAGCAAAGGTCAGCGCTGTGGCGTGGACGGTTGACTTGGGTTCGATGGGCAGCGAGCGAGCGAGCCAGCGGCGCACAGCCGGGATCAGCGGCGGGATGGCCAAGATCGAGGTCGCCAGGCAGGCGGCAGCCACTCCTAACCAGTTGATGGTTATTGTCTGGGGCTCCACCGGCTTGGGCATGAAGGCTTGGACCACCTCGTTAAGCAGGGCCAGCCCGGCGATGCCCAGCAGTCCGATGTTGATAGCGGCTAGCAAACCGTAGGTCGCGTATTGTGCCCAGCGCTTCCGCTCGCCAAACTGAGCCACGACCACCGGTACCAGGAAGGGCAGATAAACTAGCAGATTTTCCATCGATCTCCTCGGCGCGGATTATACCATCCTTTCCAGGCTTTGGCAATGGTGCTTGGCTTTTGGTCGCGCATACCTTTCGGTGGAAGTTCATGAAAGTGCGGACTCCTTTCGACGAAATCCTCCTAGGAGAACCCTTCGGCTACGCTCGCGACAGACAAGGCAGGCTTCGGTGTCGGGGGGCTCGGGCGCGACGGCGGTGGGGTAGAAACGCAGGGCGCCGGGGTCGTACTTGCTCAGAAAGTAAGGCACGTCCCGGCCGCGCCTCGGCTCTTGCTGGACTTGCCGCCTTCGGCGCTGCAGAATCCGAGCGCCCCAGGAAGGCGCCGAGACGCCCATGGTGCGCTTGTTCACGGACAGGATGCTGGACACCATAGCCATCGCCGCAGGTTGAGGCTATGACAAGGCGAACGCTAGTTTTTCAGAAAGACCCCGAATGATTTCTTCAAATCCGTCCAAACTGCGTCGGCTGTGCCGTCTGCCGCCGCAGTCAGCAGGCAGGATTCGACGTGATCCTCCAATACCACCCGACCTACCTGAGTGAGCGCCGAGCGCACGGCGGCAATTTGGACGAGGATGTCCGAACAGTCCCGCCCCTCTTCGACCATCGTCTTGATGCTGCGGACGTGACCCTCGATCCGCGACAGACGGTTGATAACGGCCTTGGTCTGCCTGTGCCTATGTCCTGTTTCATCCATAAGGGCGCCCTCCTTGCTCTTTATGCCGCTTGCTCCCCAGCTTTGGAGTGGCGGGACTTCCAACTGATCAACCGCGCCGAGTTGGCCACCACTGGCAAGGCCGAAACTTCATGCATTACGGCGCCTACCACCGGCCCGATCACGCCGAACACACTCAACAGAACCGAGAGCACATTCATGCTCATAGAAAAGATGACATTGTTGCGGATCACGCCCAGGCTGCTGCGCGACAGATCGATCAGGTAGGGCACACGCTGGACCTGGTCGGTGAGCAGCACAATGTCGGCTGTCTCCATGGCCACGGCTGTGCCGATGGCCCCCATGGCAATGCCCACGTCGGCCGCCGCCAGCGCCGGGGCGTCGTTCACGCCATCGCCGACAAAGGCGACGCTCTTGCTCTGCGTCTGGAGCTCGTGGATCAGGTCGAGCTTGTCCTGGGGTAGGACCTGGGCATGGACCCGATCCACACCCAGCGCCCGGCCAATGCTCTCGGCCACCATGGCCTGGTCGCCGCTGATCAACACTGTCTCTTTCACGCCCATTCCCTTCAATCGTTCCACCGCAGCCCTGGACTCAGGACGCACGGTATCGGCGATGACCAACAGGCCGGCGACCTGTCGGTCCACGGCCACAGGGATCACCGACTCGCCCCTTGCTGCCAATTTATGGACCTGCTTCTCGACAGCGTTGTCCAGGGGGATTCCCTCGTGGGTCAACATCCGTTCGCCGAGGGCCACCTGGTGACCTGCGACCCGGGCGAGGATGCCGTGGCCCGGCAGCGCCTCGAAATCCTCCGGAATGGCCGTCGCCAAACCCTCCTGGCGGGCCGCGGCCACGACAGCCTGCGCCAGGGGATGCTCGCTGGATCGTTCAGCACTGGCCGCCAGGCTCAGGAACGTGGGCCGGTCAAAGCTGTTCAGGGCAATGGCCTGAGTCAGGCGCGGCTCGCCAAAGGTGAGCGTCCCTGTCTTGTCAAAGGCGACGACGTCCACCTTGCCGATCTGCTCCATGGCCGGGCCGTGTTTGACCAGGACCCCGCGTTTGGCAGCGTTGCCGATGGCGGCCACGACCGCCGTCGGTGTGGCCAGGACCAGAGAACAGGGGCAGACAACCACCAGCACGGTGATGGAGCGCATCACGTCGCCGGTCAGGAAATACGTAGCGACGGCAATGGCTAGCGCCAGGGGAATCATGTATTGGGCGTAGCGGTTGGCCACTCGTTGCACCGGGGCCTGGCTGGTCCGCACTTTCTCTACCAGGCGGATCATGTAGCCGAGGGTCGTTTCTTCACCGATCTTTTCCACCTCGATCTCCAGCGCGCCTCCGGTGCAGAGCGTACCGGCATACACACTGTCGCCAGGCCCCTTGTCTAGCGGCATCGACTCGCCGGTGATGGCCGCCTGGTCCACGGCGGCGTGCCCGCCGAGCACCCGGCCATCCACCGGGATACGCCCGCCGGGGCGGACCAGGACCAGGTCTCCCTGGCGCACGGCATGGATTGGCGCTTCGATCTCTTGCCCATCACGCCGCAGGGTCACGAACTCGGGAACCAGGCTGGCGAGTTCTTTCAGGGCGTTGTCGGCACGGGCGATGGTCAAGTTTTCCAGCATCTCGCCGACCAACATCATAAAGGCGACGAGAGCGGCAGCGCTGTATTCGCCGACGATGAGGGCGGCGATCATGGCGATGCTGACCATGACGCCGGCCGTCAGGTCAAAGTCGCGGAGGATGTTGCCGGCGGCAAGCTTAACAATGGGGGCTCCGCCGACGAGGGCGGAAGCCAAGTATAGCCATGGGGCTGCCTTCGTCTGGCCGATCAGGCTGGCCAGGACGCCAAGCAGCAAGAGGAAGGCATTGGCCGCGGCGATCAAGGTGCCGGACGAGAGCAAAAAGCCCCGGTAGCGCTCAAAGAGGCCCGGCCGGGATGTTCCACAGGTCATGCAAACAGAACCATTGTCAGAGACTGCGAGCTGTTCAGACATATTGTCCTCACCCTTGTAGAGTATGCTTAAGCAACTATCCATAAGGG
>JASFTJ010000444.1:0-3402 GCA_050053615.1 Anaerolineae bacterium
ACACTCCCTTTCTCCCGCTGAAAAAGACCTTTTTCAGCGGAGCCTATAATTGGATTCTGCGGGTCAGGCGAGGAGGTGAGGGGCATGGACGTCGTACAAAAGATCCAGACGTTGGGCGAATCGGCCCAGTACGACCTGTGCAACGCCTGCGGTGCGGCGACCCGCACCCGCGACGACTTGGGCAAGTGGATCTATCCCGCCGCCCTGCCCAACGGCAAGACCGTGCGCGTCCTCAAGGTGCTGATGACCAACATCTGCGAAAAGAATTGCTACTATTGCGCCGTGCGCGCCAGCCGCGACGTACCGCGCACCAGTTTCACCTCCGAAGAACTGGCCCGTGCCTTCGACCGGTTTGTCCGCGCCGACATGGTGGACGGCCTCTTTCTCAGCTCTGGGCTGTGTGGTAGCGCCAGCCGAACCATGGACCGCATGATCGACTGCGTGGAGCTGGTCCGCAATCGGTATCAGTTCGAGGGATATGTTCACCTGAAGCTGCTGCCCGGCATCTCGGAAGCCCACGTCGAGCAGGCCGTACAACTGGCCCACCGTGTCTCAGTCAACCTCGAAGCGCCCAACGCCGAGCGGCTGGCGGCCGTCGCCCCGCGCAAGGACTATTTCCGGGAGCTGACCGAGCCCATGCGCCTGGCCAAGAGACTGATCGACGCCAGCGGTGGCCGGCTGGCCCCGGCCGGGCAGACTACCCAGTTCGTCGTCGGCGCGGCGGGCGAACCTGACCGCGAGATCCTGGACACGACGAATCGCCTCTACCGGGACCTGGACCTGCGGCGCGCCTACTTTAGCGCCTTCCAGCCGGTGCCCGGCACGCCTCTCGAAGGGCTATCGGCCACGCCTGCCTGGCGGGAGCACCGCCTCTACCAGGCCGATTGGCTGTTGCGCTTCTACGGATTCACCTTCAACGATCTGATCTTTGACGAGACCGGCAACCTGCCCCGCCGGGCCGATCCCAAAATGACCTACGCCCTGGCCCACCCCGAGTTGTTCCCCGTGGAGGTCAACCGTGCCTCCTGCAAAGAGCTGCTGCGCGTGCCCGGTATCGGCCCTGTCTCGGCGGGCCGGCTGGTGCGGTGGCGCCGCCAGGGGACCCTCCGCGACCTGACCGACCTGGGCAGGGCCGGAGCGGTGGCGGATCGCGCTGCGCCCTACGTTCTGCTCGATGGCAAGCGCCCGCCCTACCAACTGCCCTTGTGGGAGGGGTGAGGTGTGCCTTGCACGAGAGGCGATGACGGTGCCCAACACCCACGACTCCCGAACTGCCTCTCACCAGGCATATTGATCCGGTGCCTTCCCGTGACGCGCTACAACCTTCGGGTACGCGTCCTTCGGTGCGTCAAGATTTGTCCCCACGAGTTGGACCTCAAACTGGTGCTCATCGCCATAGTCGAATAGGTAGAGAAATCGCTGTTTCATGCGCAGCCGCAGATCCTCGATCTTGACCCGGGTTGCACTGGGTCCATCGGCGTGTGGCGACGAGTATTCCGTAGATCGGTCCCAAGCTCGGTTGCTTAGAAAGAAAGAGTAGAGGTGATCGGCGTCGAAATTGACCGCCTTTTGGATGGCATAGTGCAAATCGTCTAGCGTCTGATCCCCGGCGATTTCGATCTCTCTCCAAACCTTGGAGTCGCGCAGGTAGGTGACTTTGGAGGGTAGAGCCAGCTTTATCTCTTGTCGGGCTTTTTCTGCTACCTCCTGGCGGCTTTTATGGCTCGTTCTCGCCGCCGCTTGGCCCTGGCCTTTCGCCTGCTCTCCTCCTGCTTCTCCAGATCTTCCCGCCGGTGACAATGCTTGTACAACTTGCCGCTGCCACACCAGCAAGGATCGTTTCGACTCAGTTTCAATTTCCTCTTGACCACGTTCCACCTCTCCTTCACGCGATCCTCTGTCCGAGGATCGACGATGTCCTTGATTGTCGGTGGTTGATCAACCACCAGCATAATCCGAACTGAGCAAATGGGCAAATGAAGTTTGGCACAGGCTCCCTCTTCCAGAACAATGCACACTGACGCCCGAACCACCGTCGGCGCGCTGCGCCAGGCTGTGGCCGAGTTTGTAGACGCCCGCGACTGGCGTCCATCTACCTGTGAAATAAGCCATGTTCCCGAACACCCTGAGTTGCCTCCTATGCATTCTTGCTATATAATGTTACAGGACGGGATAACAGGACATTTCGATCGCGCCGGCCACGTCGCTTATGCTCGACTAATTCCACAGGTTCAGTGGTTGGGCGCCTGGTGGATCCCCAATGAAGTTTCAACTATCACACATTTCACAGTCTCTATCGTGCAAATCCGAGCGTCGATGGGTTCTTGTTTTCGCTGCGGTGGTCATGTTGGCTACTACGGCGCCATATCTGTTGGGCTACAGCGTGCAGGGGGCAGACTGGCGGTTCACGGGATTTGTCATAAGCGTCGAGGACGGAAATGCTTTCATTGGCAAAATGCTGTCCGGCACAATGGGAGAGTGGTTGTTTCGGACGCCTTACACGGCGTTGCACCAGCGTGGATTTCTGATTTTTCTACCGTATATTCTCCTGGGCAAGTTGGCGCCGCCGTCCAATTCGCACGAACCGTTGGTGGCGCTGTATCATGGTTTTCGGGTTTGTGCGGGCGTACTGGCGATCCTAGCGACGTATGATTTCTTATCGTTCTTTATCGAAAAGGTTCGCTACAGGCGGCTGGGGTTGATATTGGCCACGTTGGGAGGAGGGTTAGGGTGGCTTTTGGTGTTCTTGAGGCTAGAGGAGTGGTTGGGATCTCTGCCGCTAGACTTTTACTCTCCGGAGAGTTTTGGTTTTCTAAGCTTGTATGTGTACCCCCACTATGCGCTTGCTCGTGCTCTGCTGCTCTGGGGCCTGGTGGCGTACTTGAGAGCGACTTCCCGTCTGGATGGGACTCTCTCGATCCCCATACAGAGCACTGCTAGACGATTCAGCGAGGGCGACTCCCCTGTGCTTGCGGACTCGTCGTCCTGCGCCGTCCCGCGCCGTCCCGCCAAGGCGCTGCACCCTCCGGGTGCGTGCGGCGTCCAGGGGAAGCGCGCCGCAACAGACCAGACCCGGCGCACGATGCTTCCAGCAGTGTCCCTACAGGGACTAAAGATCGGGGTATTGTGGTTGTTGACGGGGCTCGCCCAGCCGCTCACGGGGATGGTAGTCGGTGCAGTGGTTGGGGCTTACCTGCTCACGTTGGCGGCCTGGCAGGCATGGCTTGGGATCAGGCGTGGACAGACGCATTGGCCAAAGCTTTGGAGAATGACCAAGCTTGCCATCTGGGCTGGACTCCCGCCGGCCCCGTTTGTGTTGTATAATCTGATTTCTTCCCGGATGGATCCCTTCCTGAGAGTGTGGACAGAGCAGAGTTACTTCGGATCGCCCCACCCCTTGCA
>JASFTJ010000445.1:0-3400 GCA_050053615.1 Anaerolineae bacterium
CGCAGTTGCCACTGACTGAGCAACGAACGATCCAGCATCAGTTCCATCAGGTAGGTGTAGACCTGGACCAGTGGATGCGGCTCTCGGCTTCGGTGCTAGCCCGCACCGCTCAGTCCGCTGCCCTGGTAAGCAGCCCCCACACAGAGCTATGCTACCTCAAGCACATACAGCTGATCAGCATTCGTGAGACGATGGCTCTGCTCATCATTGTGCTTGACGGGGGCATTGTTCGCCAGCAGATGCTAGCACTGGACGAGGCCATAAATCAAGACACCCTGACACAAACGGCTAATCGCCTTAACGATCTGTGCATGGGGGCTTCGGTCCAGCGCGTGGCAGCCCACCGGTCCCAGTTGGGCGCCTTTGAGCAGCAGGTCTTGGATGTTGTGGTGCAAACCATGAAGCAGGTAGACGATCTTTCAAGTTTGCAGCTCTACCGCGATGGCTTGATCCACATTCTGCACCAGCCCGAATTCTCTGTACCAGAGACTGCCCGGCATGTCGTACATCTGCTCGAGGATCGAACATTACTGGAGGATCTACTAACCGAGATGCTAGAAGTTGGCGGCCTCCAGGTTGTCATCGGCGGGGAAGGGCGCTGGAACGAATTGAGAGAGTTCAGCCTCGTGGTCTCGCCCTATGGAGTCAGCGGCGCCGCGACAGGAGCGATGGGCGTGATGGGACCAATGCGGATGCCCTACAGCCGGGCCATTTCAACAGTGCGCTATGTGGCCGGGCTGATGAGCGACCTCTTCCGCGAGCTGTATGGCGAGGTCGAAGAATCGGAATCGTAGGAGGAGCGCAACAGTGAGCGAAGAGAAGGACCGAGAAATCGAAGCAGAGGTGAAAGTTCAGGAAGCGTCTTCGGTCGAAGAAGGTGAGGAAACGGAAGCACCGACAGAGGGCATAGAACAAGAGGGCGTAAAAGCTAGAGAAAAAGAACTCATCGATGAACTGACGGCCCTTCGACAAGAGCTAGAGGAAACCAAGGCGAAGGAAGCTGAATACCTGGATGGCTGGCAGCGAGCCCGTGCCGAGCTGGCCAATGCCCGCAAACGGTTCCAGCGGGAACGGGAGCAAGTTTACGGCAATGCCAAGTCCGATATTCTGGTCCGTCTGTTGTCCATTGTGGACGATTTTGAACGGGCTGCGGAGACGATGCCCGAGAACCTATCAGGCCTGACCTGGATCCAGGGGGTCATGCTAATCCGACGCCAGTTGCAAAAGCTGCTGGAGCAGGACGGCGTGGCCCCGATGGAAGCCGTGGGTCAGGAGTTTGACCCCTTCACCCACGAGGCGGTCACCCACGAACCATCGGAAACCATGCAGGAAGGGTATGTCATCGCTGAATTGCAAAAGGGCTACAAGATGGGGGAGCGTGTGCTGCGGCCCAGCATGGTGCGGGTTTCGTCTGGGCCACCGTCCAAAGACGAGGCAGAGGCCGAGGATACCGAGCCAACCCCACCGGAAGAATCACCAGAAAAGGATCAGACACAACCAGAGACAACATAAGGAGACGAAATCATGGCAAGAATTGTTGGCATAGACCTGGGTACAACGAACTCGGTGTGCGCCGTCATGGAAGGTGGCGAGCCGACGATCATCCCAAGCTCGGAGGGCGGACGCCTGTTCCCCTCGGTGGTGGCCGTCAATCCCAAGACGGACGAACGAATGGTGGGGCAGGTAGCCCACCGCCAGGCAGTCACCAACCCGGACAATACCATTTTTTCCATCAAGCGGTTGATGGGCCGCAAGTACGGCGACTCGGAGGTCGCCAAGGCGCGCAAGGTGCTACCCTACCAGATCATCGAACGGCCCAACGGCGATGCTTGGGTCGAGATGGGCGGCAAAGAGTACTCGCCGCCAGAGATCTCGGCCATGATCCTGCAAAAGATCAAGCAGGATGCCGAAGCCTACCTCGGTGAACCGGTGGTAGAGGCTGTCATCACCGTGCCTGCCTATTTCAACGATAGCCAGCGCCAGGCCACCAAGGACGCAGGCAAGATCGCCGGCCTGAAGGTGTTGCGCATCATCAATGAGCCGACGGCCTCGTCCCTGGCCTACGGGCTGGGCAAAGGCGTGGACCAAAGGATCGCCGTCTATGACTTGGGTGGCGGCACCTTTGACATCAGCATCCTCGACGTGGGAGATGAGGTGTTCGAGGTGCTGTCGACCAACGGCGACACGTTCCTGGGCGGCGATGACTTTGACCAGCGCATCATCAACTGGATCGCGGATGAGTACAAGAAAGAGCAGGGCATCGACCTGCGCCAGGACCGCATGGCGCTGCAGCGACTCAAGGAGGCCGCGGAGAAAGCCAAGATCGAACTGTCGACGACACTCCAAACCGAGATCAACCTGCCATTCATTACAGCAGATGCTGGCGGCCCCAAACACCTGCAGATGACCTTGACCCGGGCCAAACTGGAGCAGTTGGTGGACGACCTGATTCAGAAGTCGATTGGCCCTTGCCGGCAGGCGTTAAAGGACGCCAAGCTGAACCAGGCCGAGATCGGCGAGGTGATCCTGGTAGGCGGAATGACGCGTATGCCGGCCATCCAGGCGGCGGTGCGCGAGTTCTTTGGCAAGGAGCCTCACAAGGGCGTCAACCCTGATGAGGTAGTGGCCCTAGGCGCAGCCATCCAGGCTGGCGTTTTGACGGGCGAGGTGAAAGACGTGCTGCTGCTCGATGTGACACCGCTAACCCTGAGCATCGAGACGCTGGGACACGTGGCTACGGCTCTCATCGAGCGCAACACCACGATCCCCACCAAAAAGAGTCAGATCTTTTCCACGGCTGCCGATGGCCAGACGCAGGTCGAGATCCACGTACTCCAGGGCGAGCGCCCGATGGCAACTGACAACAAGACACTGGGACGTTTTATTCTGGATGGCATCCCCCCTGCACCGCGGGGTGTCCCGCAGATCGAGGTGACCTTCGACATCGACGCCGACGGTATTTTACACGTCGCAGCTGAGGACAAGGCCACCGGCCGCGAACAGTCCATTACCATCACAGCCTCCAGCGGCCTGAGCAAGGAAGAGGTCGATCGCATGGTCCATGAGGCCGAGCAGTATCGCCAGGAGGACGAAAATCGGCGCGAAGAAGTGATGACCCGCAACAACGCTGACTCGCTCATTTACCAGGCTGAGAAGCTGCTGAAAGAGCAGGGCGACAAGGTACCCGCTGACCTCAAGAGCGAAGTGGAGGCCCAGATCGACGCCTGCCGCTCTGCTCTGCAGGGCCAGGACCTCTCCCAGATTCAGGGCGCAGTCCAAGAGCTTTCCGAGTTGCTGCAGAAACTTGGGGGCTCGATGTATGAACAGCCGGGGTCGACGCCGCCACCGGGAGAGCAGGATCAAACCCCGCCTCCCGATGAGGAGGGGGAGGTAGTTGATG
>JASFTJ010000446.1:0-3399 GCA_050053615.1 Anaerolineae bacterium
AGGGACGTTCATGTTCGGCAACGATGGCGATGGCCCCGAGATCTTTGAGCAGACCGTCGAGTTTGTGCTGGATGTGGGGTTAGACGTGGCTCACTTTGGGCTGTTGACGCCGTATCCTGGCACTGACCTCTACGACCGACTGGCGCGGGAAGGACGGCTGCTCTACACTGATTTTCCGGCGGACTTTGCCCGGTACGACTTGCAGACGGCGGTCTTTCGCCCGCTCAACATGACGCCGGAGCAATTGGAGGAGGGGGTCGTGTGGGCGACGCAGGTCGTGGGTTCGCGGTCGGTAGCCGCCCGTCGGGCCTGGCGCACCTGGCGCGAGACAGGGAATCCACTCATGGCCGCCATCGCCTATCGCTGGAACCGTTCCGGTCTGTATCATCGTGTTGTCCAGTGACCAACATGCCGATCGACCGGTCATCAATGTACTCATTATAGAAGGAGAATCGTGATTGTGACTCAAGATAGTGCCTTTCTTCGCGTTTTCACCCAACAAGATGCCGATTCGCATGCCCTGGACGATGAGCGCGTGGCTGTGCTGGGCTACGGCAACCTGGGCCGGGCTGTGGCCCTCAATCTGCGAGATTCCGGAGTTGCTCCGCTGGTGGTCGGCAACATCGAGGACGAGTATGCGGAGCAGGCTCGCGCTGAGGGCTTTGCCGTCCAGCCGATTCGCAAAGCCGTAGCCGCTTCTGACATTGCCCTCGTGCTTCTGCCCGACGAGGTGATCCCAGAGGTATTCGCAGCCGAGATCGCGCCCGGTCTCGGCCCTGGCTCGGCCGTCATCTTTGCTTCGGGCTACACCTTGGCCTACGGGCTGATCGATCCCCCAGCCGATGTGGACGTGTTGCTGTTGGCCCCGCGCATGGGCGGCGAACACATCCGGCAACGTTTCCTCAGTGGGCGGGGCTTCTTTGCCTACATCTCGGTCGAACGGGAATCCAATGAGAGGGCTTGGCGTCGTCTGCTGGGAATCGCTGACGCCGTCGGAGCACTCCGCGCCGGCGTCCTGGAGCTTGATGCCCGCCGGGAAGCCGATCTGGACCTGTTCGTGGAGCAGACGCTGGGGGCCGCAGTAGGGGTAGCCATCATGAGCGCCTTCACCTTGGGCGTAGAGGCGGGCATTCCGCCCGAGGCGATGGTCATGGAGATGTATATGTCGGGCGAAATGGAGACGGTGTTCCAGGCTTTTCGAGAGCGGGGCTTTTTCCGCGCCTCCGACTTTCACGGCCCGACAGCCTTGTACGGTGGCTTTATGCGCACCATGCAGTTGATGATGTCGGATCTTTCCGGCAAGTTTCGCGAGGCGTTGGAAGAGATCCAGAGTGGCGAATTCGCCCGGCAATTCCAGGCCGAACGGGAGGCCGGCTATCCGACGCTGAGCCAGGCACAGGCCATGACCGCAGAGGAGAGTCCGGTAACGCGGCCGATTGTCCAAGCCGAGAAGCATCTGCGCGCCATGCTGGGGGAGTCGTAGCCGGTTTCGATGGCCACATGAGTGAGCGGGTAAAGTGCAAAGAAACGCAATGACCGGCAACCTGGTTGGAAAACGACTGGGCAAATACGAAATCCAGGCCGAGATCGGCAAGGGGGGGATGGGGATCGTTTATAAGGGCTACGATCCTCTGCTCGACCGGCAAGTGGCGGTCAAGGTTCTGGCGCCGCACCTGGTGTGGGAACCGGGTTTTGTCGAACGCTTCCTGCGCGAGGCGAGGTCGGCCGCGCGTCTCAAGCACACGGGCATCGTCGGAATCTATGACGTGGGTCAGCAGGGGGACTGGTACTATATCGTGATGGAGTGTTTGGAGGGGCAAACCCTGGCGCAGCTTATCCGCCAACACGGTCCCTTCACGCCGCAACAGACCCTCTCCATCCTGCGACAGCTTGCGGAGGCGTTGGACTATGCCCATCGCTGCGGGCTGGTGCATCGCGACGTCAAGCCGGCAAACGTCGTCGTGGATGCGGATGGCCACGCGACGCTGACCGACTTTGGCGTGGCCTGGGCAGCCCAAGAGACGAGGCTGACCACGACCGGAGCGATGGTCGGCACGCCCCGCTACATGTCGCCAGAGCAGGCTCAGGGCGAGGCGCTGGATCACCGGACCGATGTCTACTCGCTTGGGGTGGTAGCCTACGAGATGCTGACCGGGCAGGCGCCCTTCAATGCGACCACGCCTCATGCCGTGCTTCACCAGCTGATCTACGAATCTCCGCCGTCCGTTCGGTCGCGGCGGTCCGATCTTGCGGAGGAGGTGGATCAAGTGCTGGGCAAGGCGCTGGCCAAGCAGGCCAGCGCACGATATGAACGAGTCACTGATTTGGTCAGTGCGTTAGGACAAGTATTGGTTGGCAAGGTCCCATCGAGGAGCGCGCAGCCGCCGCCTGCGGCGCTGGCCCCGACCCAGCTTGCCCCGCCGCCCATCCGGCGCGAGGCCGTCTCGCGGCCACAGAACGCCTGGATCTTGTGGCTGGGGTGGGTGTTGGTGAGCGCAGCGGGCTGGGCGCTGGGTTGGGCAGCAGGACGTCCTATCAGCGAGGTCGTGGGCCGGCCTTTTGCCGAAACGGGGAACCTGGTCCTGATGGAAGTGGTTGCCGGGGCGGCGGCCTGGGGCGTGCTGGGTCTTGTGATCGGTGTCGCTCAGTGGCTGATGTTGCGCCGTCATGTTCGGAATGCGGGCTGGTGGAT
This sequence comes from Anaerolineae bacterium, assembly GCA_050053615.1. Lineage (GTDB taxonomy): Bacteria > Chloroflexota > Anaerolineae > JAAYZQ01 > JAAYZQ01 > JASFTJ01. The sequence goes on from JASFTJ010000446.1 coordinate 2,693, forward strand.
GCTGGCCACATCGGTCAGCCTGGCTGTCGTGGGCTCGGTGAAGTGGAATGAGGGGCCGCTGATAGAAGGGGCCATGTTCGAGCTAGAAGGCTGGCTCGAAAGGACGGGCTGGGCGATGACCGCCCCCTTGTTTTGGATCGGCCTCGGCATGGTTTTGAATGGCTTCACGGGGCTGGTGGTCGGAACAGCCCAGTGGTTCGTGCTGCGCCGCCAGATGCGGAGAGCGGGCCGCTGGGCATGGATCACTGCGCTGGGTTGGGCGCTCGCCGCTGTCCTTTTGGGGTTCCTGGGTTGGGCTTTGGGTCCGGCAGGGGAAGAGATCATGTTCTGGCTTGTACCAGCGATTGGTGGAATCGTGCCCGGAGCGGTTACAGCTGCCGGTCTGGTCCGTCTGTTGTCCGAAAGGAGAGATACATCACCACGAGTGCCTGAGCATCAAGCGCGATGACAGGGAGAATCGGGTGTGGAAACGATGAACGACTCAATGAGCCGCGTTTGGGGAAGATTTGAGATTATCAAAGAGCGCGGCAGCGGTGGGATGGCCGTGGTCTATCGGGCCTATGACAAGGTGTTGCAGCGGACCGTGGCGCTGAAGGTGTTGTCGCCCCGCTTGGCTGCCAACCAAGAGATCACCCAGCGCTTCCGTCGTGAGGCGATCACTGCGGCCAACCTGAAGCATCCCAACATCGTCATCATCTATGATGTCG
>JASFTJ010000447.1:0-3384 GCA_050053615.1 Anaerolineae bacterium
GAGACCGCAAACCTGACCCTGATCTACCTCAATGCCAAACGACTCTATGGTCAGGAGATCGGGCTGCGGATCGCGTGGGTCTACAGCTTGCTTTTTGTGCCGCTGCTGATCATGCTCGGCTGGTTCGATGTCTTTGGCCTGACGTTCTTACTGCTGGCCTTGTACTTCACGCTGACGCGGCGTTACCTGGTGAGTGGCATCGTCGCCGGGCTGGGCTTTCTCGTCAAGTTGCTGCCCATCCTCGTTGTCCCGGTGGCTTTCTGGCGCGAAACGACCTGGCGACGGCGGGGGATCCTGGTCGCGGTCATATTGTTGACCGTCATCGTCGCGGCCTTGCCTTTTTTTCTGCTGAATCCCGAATTGTTCACGTTGTCGTGGACGATCAACGTTGAGCGGACTTCGTGGGAGACGATCTGGGCGCTGCTGGAGGGATACACCTCCTTTGGCAAGGCAGGCGGCGCCAATCGCTTCGATCCGGCCGCCGCTGGCGCCGAGCAGCATCCCAGCGGGCTGCCGTGGGGGCTCATCTCGGCCGGGTTTGCGCTCGTGTACCTTTGGCTCTGGACGCGGCCCACGGATTGGCGCGATGATCGCCGGACGGTAGCCTTTGTCGGCCTCACCATGAATCTGGTAACCCTCTACCTCAAAGGCTACAGTCCCCAGTTCATCGTCTGGTTGCTGCCCTTCATTCTGTTGTTGTTGCCCGGCTTGCGCGGCGTCGTCTATGCGCTGCTCCTCAGCGTCGTCAATCTGGTCGAAAGTCCGCTCTATTTCACCATCCTGCCGGACCAAAGCTGGTTGCTGACCGGCGCCGTGCTGGCCCGCACCGGGCTGTTGATCCTGCTGGCCGTCGAGTACGGCCGCATGGCCCTGGCCGAGCCGATCCCGCCCCGCTGGAGCCGCCGCTTGTGCCTGGGCGCGGCGGTGATCCTGGGTGTGCTTGGCTTGCTGGCTGTCCCTCTTGCCTATGATGCCTATTTCCAGAACCGCCTGGCCGTCAGCCCCCACCGCTCGGTAATCGAGACCCTGAGGCAAGAAGCGGCCCCTGGCGCCCGCGTCGTCGTCGGCGGCGACGAGCCCAGCAACGCCCAGGGGGTGCACGATGTCGTCTATCCCTTCCTCCAACGCCGCTTCGATGTGACCTCGGTTCAGACCGATTGGTGGTTCCCTGCGTGGCAACCGCGCCTGGAACGCGCCGTGGACGGCTACGCTCAAGCCTGGCTCTACGCCCCGGCCGACTCGCCCCTCCACGCCTGGTTGGCCGAACAGTACCCACAGATCGCAACCCAGGAATTCGATGGCTGGCTTCTGACCGGCTGGGGATTGGATATGGGAGAGTAGAGCTTGAAGGCCACAAAGTCGTCATCCAATATCCAATATTCAATGTCCCTCTTTGCCCTCCTCTTCAGCCTGTACCTGCTGACCTTCAGCGGTCGCTACCACTCCAGCGACGAGATATCCATGCTGGTTGCCACGGACAGCCTGGCCCGGCGCGGCGCCTGGGACATTGAACTGCTGCGTTGGATGGGCGAGCAGCAAGGCTCCTTTGGCCCCGACGGGCATCTCTATTCGCGCAAGGGCATCGGCACGACGCTGGCGACGTTGCCATTCTACTGGTTGGCCCTGCAGGACGAGGGGATCGGCAATGTCCGGGCGGCGATGTTGACCAATGCCTGCGTCACCGCGCTGACCGGCGTGCTGGTGTTCCTATTCCTGCGGCGGCTACGCTACGGCGAGGGGGTCTCGCTGGGCGTGGCCCTGGCCTTTGGCCTGGGGACGATGGCCTGGCCTTACGCCCGCTACCTGTTCAGCGAGTCGCTGGCCGGACTGGGGCTGATGGCCTGCGCCTATTTCCTGTTGCGCTACCGTGACACCCTTACAGCAGGCCGGGCTCCCACGCCGCTGGTGGCTGGGCGTGGGAGCCGCCTCCGCTGGATACCCCCCCTGTTGGCCGGCGTGGGCCTGGGCCTGGCCCTGCTGGCCCGGTTGAACAACGCTATCGTCGCGCCGTTCCTGGGCCTGTTGCTGCTGGCCTACCTCAAGACCAACTCCCCCTCACCCCAGCCCTCTCCCCAGGGGGGAGCGAGGGCGCACTCCCCTCCCGTGGGGGAGGCCTGTCCTGTGCCGGACAGGCACAGGGGGTCGGGGGAGGGGGAGATTTCGCCCAGAGTCCAACTTTTCGGGCCCGTCCTCCTCTTTGGCCTGCCGGTGCTGGCCGCGCTGGCCGCAACCGGCTGGTACAATTGGCTTCGCTTTGGCAGCCCGTTGGCCACCGGCTACCTGCCCGAAGAAAATTTCGCCACGCCGTTCTTCGAGGGGTTTTACGGCTTGACCTTTAGCCCCGGCAAGGGTCTCTTCTGGTACAATCCGCTGCTGCTCGCGGCGTTGGCCGCCTGGCCAGCGTTCCTCCGCAAGCGCCGGGCCGAAGCGCTGCTGGTCGCTGCTGTGGTTTTGAGCAACGTCGCCTTCTACGCGCCCTGGTACTTGTGGTGGGCTGGGCACAGCTGGGGGCCGCGCTTCCTGGTGACGATCTTGCCCTTTGCCGTCCTGCCCTTGGCCGCAGCGCTGGAGGCTGCGAAGAGGCATCGCTGGCTCGTCGTCGGGTTGGCGGCGTTGGCGCTGCTCAGTGTCGCTGTGCAGCTCCTGGGTGTGGCCGTCGATTTTAACCTCTACCTGGAGGACGTCCACGCCGACCTGGGCCTGTATCACCCTGCCACCCTGTTTAACCCGGCCTACAGCCCGCTCCTGCGGCAGTGGGCCTATCTCCGCGCCGAGAACTTGGACCTGGCTTGGGCTCGAGGCGGCGCGATCGATTGGCGCGGACTGGCCTGTGGACTAGTGCTGGTCGGGATGAGCAGCCTGGCGCTATGGGCCGCGTGGCGGCGCCGCTTGGGCAAAGTGCTGGCGGCTGGGGGGGTATTCATCCTGGCCCTTGGCGTGGTTGTCTTGCTCCTTTTCTACACCCCCGGCGGCGACGTAGCCGAAGCAGCTGTGTTGCTGGCCCGCATGGAGCGCCCTGACGAAGCGGCCGCCCTGACCGATCCGTTGCTCACCGAGGCCTGGCAGGATGCCTACGACGGAAAGCTGTGGGTGTGGGGCACCAAGGAACCTGGAGCACTCTCAGAGAGGGGAGCTCTTTGGACCATCGGCCCCGGCGACCCCGAGCCGGCGGCGGCCCGCTTTCAGGTGGGCGCAGTGCGGCTGGACTACTACCCGCCGCCCGGTCAGCAGTTTGACGACGGGCGGATCTGGGGCGGCCCGTCGCAAAAGCAGCCTCACCTTGGCAACCTTGTCCAGTTGGTTGCCGATCGCCTCCCACGCGACTTTTTTGACGGCTGGGTAGCGGTTCAACGGGGAGGCACAGTGTCGTTGACCCTTTACTGG
>JASFTJ010000448.1:0-3382 GCA_050053615.1 Anaerolineae bacterium
GGGTGTATGTTGTGTGCGCGCAAAGCGCGCGCACCATAGGGTACCCGTCTTCTCTCGACTGCCCTTTTTTCAGGGCAGTCATTCAAAAAATCGTTGTTCAGGTTCAACCTCAAGGCCGTCCGCTCCGATGAGAGACTTTTTGTTGTGGCGCCACGCTGTCTCCCAAACTTGACAAGCCAGCCTGAGCATGCTATCATCTATGTGCATATTGCATATATAGGGAATCAGGAGGTAGATACACAATGCCGCGTAGTGGTCGTCGCTGGCGAGGTGGCAAGTCACAGGAAGCCTGTCCCCGGCGCATACACCGGTTCCTGGAACCATGTTTGCTGTTGCTTCTTCACTGCAACGAAGCCCATGGTTACGACCTTTTGGAGGGACTAAAACAGTTTGGCTTCGAGCAAAATCCGGTCGACTCGAGCACAGTGTACCGCATGCTTCGTGGACTCGAGAAACGGGGATTCGTCACCTCGCGCTGGGACACAGGCGGCGGCGGCCCAGCCCGCCGACTGTATCAAATCACGGACGAAGGCGACCGCTATTTGGCGTGGTGGGTGCAGGATCTTCGGGAGACGGACCGAGTACTACATCACTTCATGAAGGTATATGACACGCACATGGAGGTGCATCGATGAACATCATTGACGATTTGCTGGCTTCATTGCCAGACGAGGAAATCGCCCTACACGAGGTGCGTGTGGGCCCGTTCTGGACGCTGGTTTGGACCGCGCGAGGGGCGGGTCTGGCCTCAACGCAGCGGGATGCCCACACACCCCACGGTCACAGCCTCATCCGCTGGGCCGGCGACCTGATGGACCACAGCGCCCTAGAACTGGCTGAGTTGTTACGCTCCAAGAGTCCCATGGAAGCTGGGCTGGGGATGGCGACGTTCAATGCCTTGATACAAGTTGATGACAGAGCCCTAACCACCCGCAATGCATCAGAAGAGATCATCCAGCGCGGCCAGGGGAAGCGGGTCGTGATTGTCGGCCATTTCCCCTTCATCCCTCGCGTCCGGCGAGCAGTGGGCCGTCTGGATGTGCTGGAACTCGATCCCGGTCCGGATGAATTGCCTCCTGCGGCCGCGGAGAAGGTGATCCCACAGGCAGATGTTGTCGCCATCACCGGTACCTCCCTGATCAACAAAACTTTCGACGAACTGATCCGGCATTGCCGATCGGATTCTTTTGTACTGTTGCTGGGACCCACGACGCCGCTGTCTCCGGTGCTGTTCGACCATGGCATAGACCTGATCGCAGGGACACGGGTCGTTGATCCGCTGGAGGCAATGACCACCACAAGCCAAGGGGCCATCTTTCGCCAAATGCGTGGTGTCCGCTTGGTCACTATGGCCAAGTAACAGCCACGGATGCGTAGAGTTTTTGAATCACGCGACACACAATACACCGACAACACGAATCAGCACAATAAGGAGGAAACGAACGTTGGTTACAGAGAATAGAGTACGCAAAGCCCTCGAAGGGGTCATGGATCCCGAGCTCCACAAGAGTCTCATCGAACTGGGCATGGTCCGCAAGGTAAAGATCGAAGGAAATCGGGTGACCATCACCCTGGCGCTGACGACGATGGGCTGCCCACTCAAGGATCAGATCGTGGGCGACGTGGAAGAGACAGTCGGCACATTGGAGGATGTCAAGAGCGTCGAGGTCGAACTGACCGAGATGACCGACGAGGAAAAACGGCGTATCGGCATCGGTGTACCAGAGAAAGGCGCGGTCGAAGAGCTAAACGACATCCGGCACGTCATTGCCGTGATGAGCGGCAAGGGTGGTGTGGGCAAATCGTTGGTCAGCGGGCTCCTGGCCGTGGCGCTCCGCCGACAAGGCCACGAGGTGGGCATTCTCGACGCCGACATCACCGGGCCGAGCATCCCCAAGATGTTCTTCCCCAACGGTGCCCGGCTGGGCATGAGTCCCATGGGGCCCATGCCGCCGCAGAGTCAGAGCGGCGTCAAGGTCATGTCGATCAACCTGCTGCTGGAGCAGGAGGACATGGCCGTCATCTGGCGCGGTCCGCTGGTCGGCGGGGCGATCAAGCAGTTCTGGGGTGACATCTTTTGGGGCAAGCTGGACTATCTCGTCGTGGACCTGCCGCCCGGCACGTCGGACGCTTCGCTGACAGTCATGCAATCGCTGCCGCTATCGGGCATCGTGCTCGTCACCTCGCCGCAGGGGTTGGCGGGCATGGTGGTGCGCAAAGCGGCCCAGATGGCGCAGCAGATGCAGACGCCGATCCTGGGGCTCATCGAGAACATGAGTCACTTCGAATGCCCCGACACCGGCAAGCGCTACGAGATTTTCGGCCCCAGCCACGGCCAGGAGACGGCCCGCAAGATCGGGGTCCCGCTCTTGGGTCGGCTGCCGATTGACCCGAGAATCGCCAGGCTGTCGGATGCTGGCCGCATCGAAGAGTACACAGCCGAGGCGTTTGCGCCCATCGCCAAACAGGTGGAAATGTGCACGCCAGCTTCAGCCTGATGGACTGTCATATTTCTTTCGGACACGGATCAAGAATCGAGAATTTCCGTTGAATGCGCAGAATCTGTGTCCAACATCCGTTCTCAGTCGGACAACGCAGGGGTTTTGTCGGGTAAGCAGGGGGCTAGAGCAGGATAGATCGACCCCAGAGCGCCTGGGATGAACCGGCCGAATGATCGCCATGGAAAGGAGAACATAGAATGGCAAAAGAAGTAGATGGATGTGTAAAACCAGCTGGAGGGCCGCTGGCTCCGCCCACCAGTCGCGCCGAAAAGACAGTGCCAGTGGAGGAGGTCGAGATGACAATTGCACGAGCAGGCAAAGAAGCCCCCGACTTTGAAGCCACGGCCTACGTCGCAGGCGAGGGATTCAAGAATATCACGCTGTCGGACTATCGGGGCCAGTGGGTGGTGCTCTGTTTCTACCCCGGTGACTTTACCTTCGTTTGACCCACCGAATTGGCGGCGGTCGCCGCCAGGTACCCCGACTTGCAGGCGATGGATGTGGAAGTCTTGTCGGTGAGCACGGACAGCCGCTTCGTCCACAAGATTTGGCAGGCCGAGGAGCTGTCCAAGATGGTAGACGGCGGTGTGCCTTTCCCCATGCTCTCCGACGGTGGCGGGCGGATCGGGACCGTGTACGGCGTGTACGACGAAGCGGCAGGCGTGGACATCCGTGGTCGGTTCATCATTGACCCCGACGGCGTCATCCGCGCCACCGAGATCCTTACGCCCGAGGTAGGCCGCAACCCTGACGAGTTGATCCGCCAGATCAAGGCCTTCCAGCACGTGCGGCAGACGGGTGAGGTCACGCCCTCGGGTTGGCAGCCGGGCGAAACGACACTCAAGCCCGATCCCGATTTGGTAGGCAAAGTGTGGCAGGAA
>JASFTJ010000449.1:0-3358 GCA_050053615.1 Anaerolineae bacterium
TTTACCGAGACCGTGGCCAGCCTCTACGAGCGGCAGACGCGCAGAACGCCGGTCCTTTACGTTTGTGAGGCTGCGGCCGGCGTGGCTTCCATCTAAGGCCGACGGTGGAAGCCTCGCCTCGGTTGCCATCCCCGCTTTGATGTGCTACAATGAACGCACAGACAGCGCGCCGGCAATTGTGCACTGCGCAGCGTAACTTGTGCCTTCTGTGATGCAAGATTATCAACTCCGCCAACGCGATTATCTGCTGGAGATCAGCCGGGCGATGACCGCCCGACTCGATCTGCCGTCGCTATTAGAACTTACCCTCAAGAGCGCAGTCGAACTGCTACGCGGCCAAGCCGGCCTCATCGTGCTGCAGAGCCGGGGGGTTCGCGAACCTCCGTCGAGCGACGCGAGCGACGCCGACACGCCTCGGTTTCGTGTCCGAGCCAGCTATGGGCTGCCGACCAGTTTGATCCGCTTCTTCCGGCCCCTTTGGGTCGATCTACCGGGCGTGACGGAACTGCAGGAGCCCCTCACTCGCTGGCGCATCCCCGATCTGCAAGTGCGGCTGGGGATGGTTGCCGCTGCCGCCGGACTGGCTCTGAGCCAGGTGGTGGCCCTGCCGTTGGTCATTGAGGATGAGCTGATCGGCGCCATTTACATTTTCCGCATTGGTGGAGGAGCATTTTCGGCCAATGACCGACGATTGCTGGCAGCCTTTGCCGACCAAGCCGCCATTGCCGTTCGCAACGCCGAGCTCTATCACCAAGTGATCGAGGAGCGGGGGGCGCTGTCGGCGATTATTGACAACAGCGCCGAGGGGGTCATGATCCTGGATAGGGCCGGCAACGTGCAAGTGTACAACCGCGCCTTGGCGCACATGACCGGCTGGGAGCCTGACGCTGCGCTGGGGCGTCCAGCTGATGAGGTGCTCGCTCTGCGGGACCGCCAAGGCGAGCCCCTTCCTCTGCCCGAACCGCCTGCCGAGCGGACCTCGGCGGCCAAAGTCCGAACCTACGTGGAGGGTGACATAGCACGTCGGGGAGGTCCGCCGATCACGGTTGGCGTCACGGCCACGCCCCTTTACGGAGATGAGGGGAACCTGGTACGGGTTATCCTCAACGTAATGGACATCACGCGCTTCCGCCAGGCCGAGGAGCTCAAATCCACCTTTGTCTCGGTTGTGTCCCACGAGCTCAAGACGCCGGTGGCGCTCATCAAGGGCTACGCCGAGACAATCCGCCGCGAGGATGCCGACTGGGACCGGGAAACGATACAGGAGAGCCTGGGCGTCATTGTGGAGGAAGCCGACCGCCTGACGCAGCTGATTGATAGCCTGCTGGAGGCCAGCCGCATCCAGGCGGGCGGTCTCAAGCTCGAACCAACCGACGTGCATCTGCCTCGGTTGGCCGAGAAGGTGGTAGAGGGTTTTCGCACCCAGACCGGCGACGCCGGAACCCACATCTTTGAACTTGATTTCCCGTCCGACTTTCCCACTGTCTGGGGCGACCCGGAACGCTTGCGGGAGGTGCTGTCCAACCTAGTGAGCAATGCGGTCAAATACTCACCGGATGGCGGCACGGTGTGGGTCGGTGGTCGAACAGACCAAAAGGGAGTCACGGTCTATATTGCGGATCAAGGCATCGGCATCCCGCCCGAGGAACAGGACCGTATCTTTGAACGCTTCCATCGGGTAGAGTCGGGCCTGCACCGCCGCACGGAAGGCACGGGGTTGGGGCTCTACCTCGTCAAGGCGATCATCGAAGCCCACGGCGGGCGGGTATGGGTCGAAAGCGCACCGGGCCGGGGGTCCATTTTCATGTGTGCGCTGCCGAGGAAATAGAGGCGAGGAAGAAGCCGCGTTTACCAGCCGTCCTGTATCGAAGGTTCAGCGACTGACGACCCTGGGGGGATTGCCATGGTGTCACCCACTGAAAAACTGATTCTCGTCGTAGATGACGAGCCCAAGATGATCCGCTTTGTGCGGATGAACCTAGAATTGGAAGGGTATCAGGTAGCAGAGGCAGGCAGTGGCATGGAGACCTTGGAGAAGGTGCGCGATGACCTTCCTGATCTGGTAGTGCTCGACGTGATGATGCCCGAGATGGATGGCTTTGAGACGCTCAGGCGGCTGCGCGAGATCTCTACGGTGCCGGTCATCATGCTCACCGTCAAGGGCGACGAGGAGGATCGTATCCGCGGACTGGAATTGGGTGCAGACGACTATGTTACCAAGCCCTTCAGTCCCCGTGAGCTGGCCAGCCGCATTCGGGCCGTGCTGCGCCGGGCCGAAATGCCCTCCCCCGTTTCCAAAACCGCCATCGGTATTGATGACCGCCTGCAGATAGACTTCCGCACGCGGGAGGTGGTTGCAGATGGCGAACGGGTGAGCCTACGCCCGACCGAATACCGTCTCCTCTATCACTTGGTCAACAATGCAGGCTGGGTCATGACCCACGAGATGTTGTTGTCCAAGGTGTGGGGCTACGAGTATCGCGAAGAGGCGGGATTGCTGCGGCTGTATATCACCTACCTGCGCAAAAAGATCGAGCCGGACCCCAGCAACCCCCGCTACATCATCACCGAGCGGGGAGTGGGGTATCGGTTCGTGGATTTTGAGCGGAATCGAGGGGAGCAGGGAAGCGGGGAAGCATAGCCGGGCACGTTGCTTGCCAAATGACGCGCCTGATGGTAAAATGGGAACAGCATGGGCCGTTAGCTCAGTTGGCAGAGCAGCTGCCTTTTAAGCAGCGGGTCGCAGGTTCGATTCCTGCACGGCTCACCTATGCTAGTGGGCGGTATGCACTGGCACAGCTTGGATGCAATTCAAGTGACAGTCCTGCGATTGGATTTTGGTATGAGCCTAGACACCTACATCACGGTTCAGGAAGCCAGCCAACATTATGACCTGGATCCTCAGCTGTTGACCCGCTCTGTAAATGATGGTACAATACGGGGCGGCAGGTTCAACGGCACCTTCGTGTTATTGGAGAGAGACGCCAGGCGCATGGCAAAACAACAAACCACCAGGGAAGAGCTACGGGCAAAAGTGGCCCATCTGGAAGGGAAAACCATCGGTGTAAATGAAGCTGCTCGGAAATATGATCTGAGCCAGCCAAACATTAGTACTTGGATCAAAGCAGGCTACATCCGAGTGCTTGTCCCTCCACAAGGTCGAGGTTACAAAAAGCTCATAGACGAAAGCGACGTGGCCTACGCTAAAGAGCTTTCGAGACTTCGTCCGATAAGCCAAGGAAAACGACTTTTCACATCCGAATTTGCGCCAGATTGGTTTTAGTCAGCCTAGCGCAGAAATCTAAAGAAGTAAGAAAGAGATAGACAGCAGCAAAATCTATCTTTTTTTTGTTGTTAT
>JASFTJ010000450.1:0-3352 GCA_050053615.1 Anaerolineae bacterium
TGTAAAAATGCCGGACGCCTCAGTCCCTTCGTTCAAGATCTCGACTTGTAGCGATCGGCTGATGGTTTGTGTGGAACTGGCCACGTCGGATGCAGGCAAGGCATGGAACGCACCGGGACTCAGTTCAACATAGTTCAGGGCGGGAAGCGGGTCGGTGTGACTGGCATAGTTCAGCCCATGGGCCGTAATAGCCTTGGTCTCGGAGTTGAACAGGTTGCCGTTGAACCCAGAGTTGGTATCCGGGTCATAGGGCGGATAGTCCAGGCTGAACCATGCCCAACGTTGCACCAATCGGTAGTTGTCGGTGGGATCGCCAAGATCGGGATCGGTCGTGTTCTCAAAGAACTCGAAAGTGGCAGACATAAAGTCGCCAACACGCTCAGCGTCAAAGCCATACATTGCCGGCATCAGGATGCCATACTCGGTGATCAACAGCGGGTGGCCGCCATAACCACGGTCGGCCATCCATTGCCGAAAGGTCCAGATTTGCTCTTCAAAGAGGTCCATGTTATCGTTGTCTTGAATGGTCCTCGACACCCCTTCTGTGGCGTCGATGCCGGGTGGAATGTCGGCCCCCCAACTGCCCTTCTTTTCAGGCAGAAGCATGTTGTGGATGTTCCACACGTCGACCGGCATGGCTTCGCTGTACACTGTCTGGTATTCCGCCAAGACCCGGTCCAGCCACTCAAAGCGCAAGGGGGTTGGCTGGACAATGCCACCGGGCGAGACCTGGCTTGTTGGATCCCGGCCTTTGATAAAGTAGTATAGATCGTGATAAATGTGCGCGTACTCTTCGGGCCATAGGTTGTCCTGCCAAATGCAATCTGGCTCGTTGCCGATGGCCCACAGAGTTCCCGGATGTTTATCGATGATAGGCCCTAGCCATTCGGGATCGACAGTGTAGCCGGCGTGAACGCGGACCACCAGTGTCCGATCCATCCCCCCAGGACTGGTGTGGCAGCCAGGGGAGGCGCCCTCTATGTACCAGCCCGCACCAACCTGGGCCAAATCGAAATCCTGGCGCCAGGTGCCCGATGTGGTGACGTACCCATAGCGCTGGCGCTCGAGGAGAGACGAAGGGCGTGCGTGCGTGGATCCCGACCAGGCGCCTGCGCCGACCAGCGCCAGCACCATGGCCGCCATGCAGAGACCCGCCAGGCGGGGAACGAATCCAGGCCGCATGCGGACTCTGACAGGGGGCGGTGTCGCCTGTTCCCTATCTATCCTGCTACCCGACCGATGCATTCTCCCGCGAGAGGTCAAAGACAGAACCAACTTGAACATCTCTCCAGTTCCTTTCCATTTGGGTTTTCGCGTTGCATAGGAGAGTCTTTTCTCAACAGAGATGGTTTCTCTGCGCCGGTAGAGTTGTCGCCCCGGCGGCTGGCACACGTTGGAAGCTGCGCGTTGCAGGATATGCCAACCAAAACCTCCGGCTGCCGGATAGAATCACAGCAGCCGGGGGAGTACACATTGGATCGGTTGAAAAAGTCCCAAGGATATTCTGTGAGAACTTGTTCCCTCCGCTCGGTCGATTAGCCTTTGGGGCGTCGTCCCAATCGTCGCAGCCAGCCCACTGGACCGCCTCCACCGTCTTGACCGCGTTCACCATAGTAGTCAGAGTAGTAGGAATAGTAGTAATAGTAGCCCCGACCGCCCCGGGTGTCGACCATGTTGAGCACGCCGCCTACCAGGTTGGCATCCACCTTCCTCAGGCCTTCGACCGCCTGTTGTACCGCGGCCCGGCGCGTGTGGCTGGTATTGACCACCATCAGCACGCCGTCCGTGAGGGTTGCCAGGACATTGGCATCTGATACGACCAGAGTGGGCGGGGTGTCCACAACCACAATGTCTGCGTCTTCTCGCAATCTGTGAAGCAGATCCTGCATGCGCTGCGACCCCAGCAATTCCTGAGGATTGGGCGGAATCGGCCCAGCCGTCAACACGCGCAGGTTCTCGATCTCGGTCTTTTGTAGATGCTCGTTGAACCCATCCAAATCCTCGACCAGGGCTGTGGTCAACCCCGTCCGGTTGGATACACCGAACAGCTTGTGGATCGAAGGCCGCCGCAGGTCGCCGTCCACGAGCACCACGCGCTTGCCGGCCTGGGCCATGACCACCGCTAGGTTGGCTGAGGTCGTCGTCTTGCCCTCGGTCGCCACGGCGCTGGTCACCACCAGGCTGCGCAGCGGTTCGTCTGGCGATGAGAACTGCAGGTTGGTGCGTAGGGTGCGGTACGCTTCTGAAACCAGCGACCGCGGATCGCTGACGGTGAGCAGCGCCGCGGTATCTCCTCTGCCATCAAGACTCATCTGCTGGATGGCAGCGATGGTGTTGAGGTTGGCGAGTTGCAGGTCCTCGGGGGCTTTGACCGTGTCGTCCAGGTATTCAGCGAGAAAAGCCACACCGACGGCCAGCATCCCGCCCACCACCGCGGCCAGCAGGGTGTTCATCATAACCCGGGGGCGGATGGGAGCCATGGGCCGGACTGCCCGGGACACGACGGTGATGGTGTCCCCCGAGTTGGCCTCGGCCAGGCTGATCTCAGAATAGCTCCGCAACAGCGCCGAGTAGTTGTTGCGGTACTGGGTCAGTTGATCTTGCAGGCGGGCCAACTCGTTCTGATCGGCGCCCTCGCCCTCTGCTTGCAGAGCCTGGATCGTGTTTTCCGTCTCTCGAATGCTGGCCTGCACTTGGTCCATCTCGGCAGCAAGGCTGGTTTTGGATTCCCCGTAGCGGGATTGTTGCACGCCCTTCTTCCATTCGATGAACACCTGGACCAGCGTGTTGGCCGCCTCGGTGATCAGGCCCGGATCGGTGCCTTCCACCTGCAGGTTGATAAGCTGCGTATCGCGGACCGACTCGGCCGAGACCGAAAAGGCGCCTGCCTGTTTCCCGGTGATCACGTCCCTTGGCAGTGGCAAGCCCAACCGTTCGTACGTCTGTTCCAAGATCGGCCCACTCCGCAACAGTTGGGCGTAGGTCTGGGCCAGGCGCTCGCTGGCGACCAGGGCGGCGTAGCTCTCGGACGATTGTGGGGACCCGGGGGAGACCAGAAGGGTGGTGCTGGCCTGGTAGACCGGCGTCGTGTTGCGGCTGACGACAAATGACGTGACGCCGGCCAGTACGACCCCCAGGATAAGGAGCCATTTCCACTTCCACGCTAGATTCCAGTATTGCTTGAGCTCCATTTACGCGACTCCATGAGTGAACTCGCCCGATCCAGGAAAGACCGAGCGACTTGGAAGCATTATAACACACTCTCTCCCAGTGGGCAACTTGATGTACTGAGGGGGCATCCCCGCCATACTCCCCCCAGAGGATTTCCCAGAATGCCGCATGCAAGCGCCTT
>JASFTJ010000451.1:0-3347 GCA_050053615.1 Anaerolineae bacterium
TCCACCAAGTCGCGGCGCAACCCTTCATGGGTCACCATCTGGACGAGAGCTTCTGTCAAAGCCTCTGTGTCCAATGGATCCACCAGCAAGGCCGCATCGCCGGCCACCTCGGGCAGCGAGGAGGCATTGGAGCAAACCACCGGCGTGCCACAAGCCATGGCCTCCAGCACCGGGAAGCCAAAACCCTCGTGCAGCGAGGGAAAGACACAGGCCAGCGCACCGCTGAGCAGGGCCGGGAGGTCCGCGTCGGGCACAAAGCCGGTGAGGACAACCCGCTCGGCCAGGCCAAGACGCCGGATCTCGGCATCGATCTCGTGATACAGCCAGCCCTTCTTGCCGGCCAGGACCAACTGGATACTGGACATTGGCGATTGAGGGCTGGGGAGTTGGGCAAAGGCCTGGACCAAGCGGACGAGATTCTTGCGAGGGTGGAGGGTGCCGACGTAGAGGAGGTAGGGCTCGGAGAGACGATACCGGGCACGGACAGCAGCGAGCAGGGCCGGGTCGGTGATGGGGGCCAGGGTCTCGTCTCGGCCCGGATAGACGACGACGATCTTTTCCTGGGGGATGCGATAGAATTGGACCAGGTCGCGGCGGGTGGCCTGCGAGTCGGCCAGGACGCGGGCGGCGGCGTGGGCGTTAAAGCGGGTAGACCAACGCAGGTAGACATTCTGGAATAGGGTATGGGTTTCCGGGTAGTAGTGGTAGCCCAGGTCGTGGACGGTGACCACGCTATGCCGGGGATGGATCAGCGGCAACACGTGCGAAGGCACGAACAAGAGGTCGGGTGGGTGGGTCAGCATCTCCCACGAAAGGCGGAAGTGGGTCCACAACCTAGGGAGAGGGATCACCCGTTGCTCCGCCACACCGGGCAAGAGGCGGGGCAGCGGCGGCTGGTTGAAATACAGCCGGAAGCGATGCGCTTTATCCTGGGTCAGTAGGGCGCGGATGAGGTGCAGGGAATAGTTTTCCGTGCCGGTGCGCTGTGCGGCCGTCGCCCGGCTGGCATCAATGCCAATCAGCATCTACTCACGCCTGGATCGGGACCACTGGAACAGGCCGCCAACCAGGCTGATCAAGCCCACAAAGATAATGAGCAGGGGCCACAGCTTGACGATGTCACCGGTGACAAGGCGGTAGGTAAATCCTAGACCCACCACGCCGATGATCAATGCCGCGCAGCCAACGCCCAGCACTCCGACGTCACGGGACCGCCGGTCAGCCAGGAACAGGACACAAAAGGCCACGCCGCCGATAAAGGGGAAAACGGGCCAGAGCTGCTCCATCTGCTCCCATTCCCAGAGCCCAAAGGTAAAACCAAAGAAGAACAGGCCGACCAGCGTCGCCGCCGTGCCGACAAAGGCCAAGCCGCCGTCTCGTAGACCGGTAGAGACGTAACCGCCAAAGAAGGCCAGCCCACCCAAGACCGGAAAGATCGGCCAGATCTTTTCCCAGCCGACCACGTTTGCCACCAAGAAGGCGATGCCCAGGCCGATCAGGCCCAAGCCTGCCCATGCGGTACCGAGTTTATCACGCGTCATCTCTCTCCTCCAAGCAAGAATCTGTAAAGACCTTGGGGTAAAGCTAGAAGCATTATAGCACGATCCCGCAGCAGCGTCAATCAGAGACGCAAAGGCTGGTTGACTGACAAAACTCGTTTGCGGTCTAGGTGAGACGATCACGGCGCGCGGATTTCCACGGATTCACACGGATATGCCTGTTTTTTTTATCCGTGAAATCTGTGAATCCGTATCCCAAAAGATTTGTCAGTCGATCAATCGTAGGCCAGTTGGCGCCCGACCGTCGTCAAGGCGTGGTTGACGTGGCTGCCGTTTGCAGTTACAATGATGGTATGTTCAATCCGCAAAAGAACCAACCTACGGATCATCTGCAGGAACCCTTTTCCATCAACCGCCGTCGGTTCCTGCGCGCTGCCGGCGCAGCGACCCTTGCCGCCTTTCTATCTGGCTGTGGTCTGGAGCGGGGCGACCAACCCGCCTCCGGGGTGGCTGACTCGGTCTCGACGCCCTCTCTGCCTACCTTGACGCCAACATCCTCTCCGACGCCGACCCTGACCCGATCTCTATCCACAGCCACTTCCACCGCCACTGTTGAGCACGAGGCTTTTCAGTCGCCTCTGGATTCGGCGCTGCCCAGCGCCACGCAGCCGCCGACACCTACCACGCAGCCTACGCCCACGCCGACCCCACCGCCGACACCCTTTCCGTCCGGGCCGCCGACCAAGCTGGGCTTGTTCGTGGCCTGGTATCACCCCCAGATTATGGACTTGATTGGCACTGGCAACGTGACGTTGCTCAAGACGCTGGAATTCGATCCGGCTTTTCTGTCCGAGGTCAAGACTCGCTCACCAGAGACGATCATTGTGGGGCGTGTGACCCTGGGGCAGCTTGACCTCAATCGGGCCGACATGGGCGCCGAGGCCCGGCGGGCCGTCGATGCCGTGCTGCCCCTGGCCCTGGACGAGCAGCGTGCTGGATTGGTCGACGCTTGGGAGGGGTTCAACGAGCCGGTGCCTGGCAACGTGGGGCAGATGCGCAAACTGGCCGACCTGGAAACGGAGCGCACCCGCCTTCTGGCCGAAAACGGTCTGCGTGCGGTCGTGGGCAATTTCGGTGCAGGGCAGCCTCCGCTGGAGTGGTGGCCTGCTTTTCGACCCGCGCTAGAAGCGGCCCAGGCCCATGGTGGCTATTTGGGCTTGCATGAATACTCGGCGCCGACTATTTGGTTCAACACCAATCGCGAGTCCCTGGACTTTCGCGCCGATTCGGCCGACGAAGGTTGGCTGACCCTCCGCTACCGCAAGGTCTACCGCCAGTACCTCATTCCTTGGGCATTGCGCCTGCCGCTGCTCATCACCGAGTGCGGTGTAGATGGGCTGGTGGACAAACGTCCCGGACCGCCCGGCAAGGGCTGGCGGGATTTCGCCGACTATTGGGCCGAATTGGGTATGGGCTGGGATACCCCCGGCAACTATGTCGAGCAGCTGGCGTGGTATGACAGCGAGTTGCAACTGGACGACTATGTGCATGGCGCCGCGGTGTTTGCCATGACCGCCTTTGACGGGTGGAGCAGTTACCAGCTTGAGGGGGATGCGGCAGCGATTCTGCAGCAATATCTGTCGGTCCATCCGCTCCAATAGGGCTCGTCGCAGTCAAGTGTAGCGACGGATCACGAGTTTTTCGTGCCGTCGGGCATGGTCGCGGCTTCGAGCGACGAGGCCTGGGCTAGCTGCTCGTCGGTGACCCTGGCCCCTTCCAGGTAGGCGCCACGCAGGGAAGCGCCTTTCAAGTTGGCTTCTTCCAGATCGCCTCCCCAGAGTGCAGCTC
>JASFTJ010000452.1:0-3340 GCA_050053615.1 Anaerolineae bacterium
GCCAGCGGGATGCGATGCATCACCTGCCAGTTACCCACCCCGATCAGGATCAGAAGCAGGGGCAGCACAAATTCCGGCGAGGATGCCAACATCCAGGCAATGTGTAGCCTCCATGCCCCAGGACCAACACTGCCACAACAAGAGTCTATTCTAAGCTCCGCTGAAAACAGGTCCTTTCAGCGAGGGAAAGGGGTGTATCTGGTGACGGTACCCGTTTTCTCTCGACTGCCCTGTATTCAGAGCAGTCATTTCAGTGTTCGCTTCAATGCTCTGGAATACTCCTTTGTAGTGGAATGCGCGAGCGTCAGGGCTCGACCACGGTTACCCGGATGGTCAGTGTCGCTTCCGGCGCGTCGGGATCATCGGAACGGACATAAACGATACGCAGGAACTCGCCGGTCGCGCCGTCGTGGGCCAGTGGGTCATAGGCGACAATCAGGTCGGTGGCCTCGCCGGGCGCGAGTTGCTGGCCGACATGCTGGCCGTTTTTACTGCACCTGACCGGCCGAACAAGAGAGCGCCGGTGCGGCGTTCATAGCGACTCAGAATGGTGTGACAAGTGGCGGCCCTGATCGGCGGATTAGCCACCCGGTTCTGGGGCAGGGAGATGGCGCCCACGATGTGTTTTCGGGTAAAGAATCTCTGTTGCCGGGCATCGAATACGACCGTCTGATTGGCATCCAACAATGCCTTGAGTTCCTGGACCGTAATGCGCGGTACGTCATCGGGACTGTTGATTTGGGTTATGGTGAGCATCGACGTGGGTTCCAAGCTGGGCCCGGGTGAGGATTGCGGTGCGGGTTCCGGGCTGGACTCGGACGAGGAAGGGAAGTGGGCTCGGGCGCCACCGCCGTAAGGGTGGCCTGTACGGCGGCCTCAACCTCCTGTTGGCGGACCCGGGCGGTCCCGGTGGCGGTCGTTTCCTGGATAGCTGTTGGTTGCATGGTCGATGTTGGCGGGCCGCAGACGACCATCAACAACAGAGATGCTAGGGCGACCAGTCCTGGTTAGAGATAGAATCGTTTCATACTAGTTCCTTTCGTCGACACGAAAAGATTCCCCGCCGGCCGTAGAGTTCCCCCTACTCTCGACCGGCGGGGACACAAGGAAGAATGAATTCACTTTAGTGGTGCACGCTGTGGCGCTCGCCTGCGCCGCTCAGGTACTTTTCGGGGTCCTTGTCAAAGGCGACCTTGCACCCGGGCGCGCAAAAGTAGTAGGTCTCCCCCTTGTACTCAGACGTCTCCGCGGCCGACTCTTCCTCTACGGTCATGCCACAGACGGGATCTTTGGCCATTGGATTCACTCCTTTCCAATTGAGATCGATTTCGTTGCCCAACGGAAGAAATGATTTTCCGCCTACCCCCTCCCTCCTGGGGAGTATGAGGACAGTATATCATCTCTGGGAGGGCGTGTACAGCGCTGTTTGGCCTATCGGACTACAGGCCAAATGACCTACCCGTTATCTGTTGGTCCAGGCCCGCACTAGTCCCAGGGCAGCCAGCATCGCCGCCCAGCCTTCCAACTGGGCTGCCCGGAGTTTCCGGTCAGCAGGTGACTCGCAGCCCCCCGCAGCGGCTCCAGCAGCAGCATTTTTCTACCGTTATCAACTTTATCATTGTCACTTCAATGCTTAGGGCGTGGGACAAAAAAGCACCCAGCGTCGATCTTGGACGCTGAGCGAACTACTCTTGCTACTCAGCAAGCACAAACTGGCGAGTATAACGCAAGAGTGTGGGGGCAAGCCTATGTAGAATGCGGCATAACAGCACTCTGGTCAAAGATAGCCCAGCCCTGAAGGGACCGGGCTGAGAGGACAAAGTCCCTGAAGGACTGTAAAACAGCTCGTAGGCCCGACGGCTCTTGCGGAGCACCCCGGAGCAGAGTGGATAGCCCCGGGCTCTTGCTTGATCGCTCTTCCTTCTTGGCACAGGGTCGTGCTAGTTTGCGCTATGCCCCAAACTGGCTGGCGATTTGACGAATGACCGAAGCTGTGGTATATTGTCTCTCGCAGTTGGGGGGCGTGGTGTAGTGGTGAACATGTCGGCCTGTCAAGCCGAAGACCGCGGGTTCGAGTCCCGTTGTCCCCTCCCCAAGTAAAAATGCCCTATCAGAAATCATCTCCTGGCTAGGGAACCGGTTGTCTGATTTCTGTTGAGGTACTTCTAAAGCCATCTGGCAACAGCAGGTGGCTTTTTCTTTGCCTCAACCACGATCTTCAGCTAGTAAAGTCCTGCCTCACTACCCGAGCACATTTTACTTGATTGTGCGGAACCTGTCAAGTCGATTGCTGTCCCGTGACGGCAGGTGCTCCTCCCCACGCAAACAGCAGCGATTGAATGCACAACTGCGCCCATCTGTGCTATAATGGTGCCAGGCTTTGAGAGGTCAGTCAGCCGCCCAAAGCTCGAAACTCGTGAAAAACAAGGGGAACCAAACGATGAACCTGATTCTACACGGAAGCTGGCACAGCAACGCCCTCTTTGTCTGGGCCGAAGCATCCGAGCCAGCGCCGCGACCGCGCGGGCGCAAGCCACGCATCCTACCCCATCCCCACGCCGCGCCACCGGATGCGCTGCGAGCGACGTTGGCCCGCCTGGTGCCTTCCATCGACGGAGCCAACACCTCCCCGACGACACGAACCATCCTGCTGCCCTCGTCGGCGGAGGCGCCGCTGCTGCCGCCTTGGCTGGTCACAGAGCAGGTCGAGCCGGCAGAAGCCGAGCCTCGCCTCTCTCCCTGGACGGCGAGCGGCCTGGTGCTGGATCCACTCTCGGCGCTGGACCTATTGGTCGCCCTGCCCTTCGGCCCTGCGAGCCAACAGCAGTGGGGACCCGATCTCCGCTATTGGAGCCTGGTCGCCAAACTGGGGCTGGAACTGCTGGCCCAACACAAGTACCTACCCGGCCTGGCTGAGAACGAAGGGCAGTACCGCGCCGTCTGGCTGCCGGTGTTGGGTGATCCCCAAGACCGGGCGCAGCTGCGAGTACTGGCCCAGGCCATGCCCCCAGTCTGTCGCGCGCTGTTCGACGGGGACGCTGCGCCCCACCCCGACGATGCGCCCCTGCCCAACACCCTCCTGGACGAGTTTCTCAAGCAGTTGGTGGATCAAGCCATCCGCGATTGGGGCCGTGACAACCTGGACCGCCGCCGCAAAGCGCCGCAGGGTGTGGCCGGCGCCTGGTGGTCGGCCCTGTGGAACGAGGATGGGCAAATTGAGGTACCGGTCGCCCAGCGCCGCGAGTTGGTCCGCTTGTTCGACGACTGGCAAGCGTGGATGGGCCAGCTCCGGGGCGAGGCCGAGGCCGCCTTCCGCCTCTGCTTCCGGCTGGAGCCGCCC
>JASFTJ010000453.1:0-3331 GCA_050053615.1 Anaerolineae bacterium
CGAAGGTTTGTTTTACCCAACCAAAACCCGCATCTCTGATCAACATCAAGTCGCGGTCGGCCACTTCGGGGCGCCACCATAGGAAGGCATGCATCCCGTATTCGGGCGATTTCATCCTTTTTCCAACCGACGGCTGCGGTTTGGGTGCCGGTTGGCCCGGCTTGGACTCTGGCTGCTTTGCCTGGGTGCGGTAAAACTCGATGTGCGCCAAGCCGGAACCGTCGAGGTAGATGTCATGGCTGATTCCCAGATCTTTGGGCGTGACGGTCCACGTCCCAGCCTGGAGCGGCGCGAACTCACAGGCGTACGGCCCCACCTCCGGTTTGGAGCCGGTGGGCATGGACGTCTCGTAAAACTCACCGAGAGTGAGCTTTACTGGCAGGTCCGTCTTGCCCTTGACCGACACCTGAAGCACTGAGCCAGGACCTGGGACCGGATGATCCTGGTTGGTGTTCGAGACGACGCGAACCGCCCAAGCCTTGGCGGGAGGCTGTGTGGGTTTGGGTGTGGCGCTGGGCTTGGGACGTGGGGCTTTGGTCGGTTTGGGCTTGGGTGGGGCAGCCGGTTTGGCGCCAGGGATGATCAGCCGTTGGCCGACCCAGATAAAGTTGGGATTTCGCAGACCGTTGGCAGCCACAATGTCCCACACTGTCACACCGTACCGCCAGGCGATGGCCGCCAGTATCTCGCCCCGCTGGACGACGTGCACGATCGGTTTGGCGGGTCGGGGTGGAGCTGTGGCCGGGATGCGCAGCCGCTGGCCGACCCAGATAAAGTTAGGATTTCGGATACCGTTCGCTTGCACAATGGCGTTCACCGTCACGCCATACCGCCAGGCGATGGCCGCCAGCGTATCGCACCGCTTGACGACATAGATCACATAGCCAGCACTCGGTGATGGGGCCGGTGCTCCGCAGCAGGGGATGCGCAGGCGCTGCCCCACCCAGATAAAGTTGGGGTTATGCAGTCCGTTGGCGTTGACAATAGCCTGGACACTGACGCTGTAACGCCGGGCGATGGCGTAGAGGGTTTCGCCCCGCTTCACCACGTGGATCGTATCGGCCTGCACCGGGCCGGCGATCAGGAACAGCTCCGTTAGCAGCAGTGCCATCACGACGACTCTCACGAGTTTCGCACGCATATAGCACCTCCTTGGACCATCTCGTCCAGCAAAGAAACCTAACATAAGTGTACCATATTTCGCTGAGGATGGCAAGATGCCGCAGGCGACTTTTGCCGTTTCGTCGGCTCAATGCTATAATCGGCAACGATGGATGCGCAGAACACACCGATCGAAATCCGCCAATTCTGCTGCTCTGTTGCTCTAATGGGAGGAATTCATGGAAGCTTTTTCTGAACGTTACAACGCCGCCCTGATCCTGGCTGCGCACGCCCACCAGCGCCAGACACGCAAGGGCGGGAACATACCCTACATTATACATCCGGTCCACGTATCGGTCATCCTGCTTCGCCACGGCTTTTCAGAAGACGTCGCCATTGGCGGCCTGTTGCACGATGTCGTTGAGGATTCGGATATCCCCTTGACCGATATCGAGGCGGAATTTGGACCCGCCGTCGCCGACATCGTGGCGGCCCTGACGGAGCGAAAACGCGAAGAGGGGGTCGAGCGCCCCTGGGAGACTCGTAAGCGAGAGGCGCTGAACCACCTCCGAGCAGCCAGCATCGAAGCAACGGCCGTCAAGGCGGCGGATGTGCTGCACAACACCCGCACGTTAGCCCAGCAACTGCGCCGGCAGGGCCCTTCCATTTGGGGTCACTACTCCCGCGGCCCGGAGCAATCCCTGTGGTTCTACAGGGCCGTTGCTGCCATCGCCCGCGAACGAATGAGGGCGCACCCTCTGACGGACGAACTGGACGAGGCGGTAGAGGGCTTGGCGCAGGCAATCCAAGAGACCGAGGTCAACTGACGTGCTCGACATCCTCAAACTGGTGGGCATCCTGACCCTCATCGTCGCCCTACTCCGGCTCAAGTGGAACCTGGGGTTAGTGTTGCTCCTGGCCTCCGCGGCGACCGGATTGCTCTTTGGCCGCGCCCCCGCCGACCTGGCCCTGGACGCGCTCGGGGCAACGGTAGACGTGCTTACCTTGCGCCTGGTGGCCATCGTCCTGCTGATCACCTTTCTGGGCCAAATCCTGCGCAGCACTCTTCAACTGGAAGGCTTGATCGACTCGCTGGGAGATCTAATTCTGGACCGGCGGTGGCTACTGGCCCTGATGCCCATGCTCATTGGCCTTCTGCCGATGGTCGGCGGAGCGATGTTCTCCGCACCCATGGTCGAGCAGGCCAGCCAGGAACTGAACCTCAGCCGCGAGCGCCGAACCTTTGCCAACTACTGGTTCCGCCACACATTGGAGACCGTTTTCCCCCTGTACCCCTCTCTGGTCCTGGCCGCCGGTCTCATGGAGGTACCGCCACAGACACTGACCGTCACGCAGTGGCCGCTGTTTCTCGCCGCGCTGGCGGGGGGAATCCTGTTCGGCCTGCTGGGCATCCATCGGAGCAACCCGTCCGACAACAGCCGCCTCGGCCGCAAAGACACGATTGTCCTCCTGCTGAGAAGCATCTGGCCCATTGCCCTGGTGCTGGCTCTGTCCATTGTGGCAGGCGTGGACCTAATCGTCTCTCTGCTGGCGACGGTGGTCATCCTCATCGGCGTTCACCGCCTGCGACCACAGAAGCTCCTGGATCTGGCGCGGGGGATGCCTTGGAGCACCGCGCCCATCATCCTCGGTGCCATGGTCTTTCGGCGTGTGCTGGAGACCAGCAACGCCGTAAAAGTCGCCTCCGGAGCGTTAACCGGACTGGGAATCCCGCTTCCCATCGTCGTGTTCTCTGTGCCGATGGTCGCCGGACTGCTGACCGGGCTGGCGGTGGCTGCCTTTGCCATCGGGTTACCCATCGTCTTGCCCCTCTGCGGCCCCGACCTGGTCGGCAGTGGGTATAGCTTGGTGGCCTATGCCGGGGGCTTTGTGGGGCTGATGCTTTCACCTGTGCACCTCTGTCTGGCGTTGACGCGAGAATACTTCCAGGCCGAATGGGGCGGCATCTACCGGCGTCTCCTGCCAGCCGCGGCCCTGATGGCCCTCACTGCCGTCACCATCCTGCTGATCAAGTGAATTGAGGTACGGACGGACCGATCAAAAGTCCCTATTCATCCGTGTCCTCCGGGCGATCTCCTCTTGCTTGCGCCACTGACCGATCTGGTGGCCCTGGCTGGCCAGACGGTCCAGCAGGGGATGCAGCGCCGGGTCCACGCGGCCCGGCGGGGCGTCTTCCAGAGGGGTGCCGGGCAAGGGCATAAATGTATGG
>JASFTJ010000454.1:0-3331 GCA_050053615.1 Anaerolineae bacterium
GGTGCCCGGCGCTGAAAGCGGCCCTAGCCCGCCGATGCGGATGGTTTCGCCTTCAGGTGGTGCGGGCGGCGGCTCGGCGGCAGCTGGCTTCTCTTCGTATTCGATGTAGGCTGTGCCGTGGGTCTGGTACACCTCGGGCCAGATGACGGCTGCCTCTTTCCAATCCTGCCCCGGCTCAAAGTACTGGAGCAGGAGCACGGCCGGATCGGGCCACTGGTGCCACATGTAGGCCGGCACGCTGCCGTCGTCGGGGATCGGGTTTTGGCTGGTGTACTCAAAGTAGTAGCGTCCCTGCGCCAGGGTGATGTCCGTATCTTCCAGGGCAGCGATGAGCGCCGTGGACTCGGTGGTGCCTGCCCGCTCAATGGCGTCAGCCAGAATCCAGACGCTGTCGTAGGCTTCCAGGGCGTAGCTGGGTGGATCGGTGTCGAATTGAGCTTTGTAGGCTTCCGCGACGTGCTTTGTGGTGTCGTTGTAGAGGCTGGGCGGCAGGCCGACCAGCGAGTAGACATAGTAGGTGCCGTTGGGCACGCTCTCCCAGAACTCGGGCTGGATGGCGACCTGGTTGGCGGTGCCGATGGTGTTCTCCGAGGGGGCGATGCCCAACTCGGCCATCTGCTGCTCCAGGTTGTAGCTGGTCTCGCCGGTGACGGCCACACGGATGGCGTCGGGGGCTGGGTCCAGCGCCTGGACGCGGGTCAGGATGGGCAAAAAGTCCTCGGTACCCAACTCGACAAAGAACACCTCTTGCGAGTTGATGTCCAGTTCTTCAAAGAACTGGAGGTCTTTTTCGTTCTGACCGATGCCATAGTCGGTGTTCTCCACGATGCTGACCACGTTCTCCACGCCGACGGCGGCGAACCACTCGGCCATGGCCCGGCTGTTCATGGACGAGGCGGGTGCGATGCGAAAGACTTCCATGTACCCGGACTCGGTGATCTTGTCGGACCAGGTCTCGGAGAAGAGGCAAGGGATACCGTACTCGTGGCATTTTTCTAGCTCGACCAGGCCGACGGCGCTGTGGTACTCGCCGGTGATGGCCACGACGCCGTTCTCGGTGATGAGCCGCTCTACGGCCGCGCCGCCGCGCTCCGGTAGGCCCTCGGTGTCGGCAAAGATGAGCTCCAGCGGTTTGCCCAGCACGCCGCCCTGCTCGTTGATGTCCTTGACGGCCAGGTTCATGGCGAACTGCATGGCGATGCCGCCCACCACGCTGCCCGGCGCCGAAAGTGGTCCTACGCCTCCGATGCGGATGGTTTCACCCGCAGGTCTTGTGGCTTCTACGGGGACTTCTACCTCGACAGTCTCGACGACTGTCTTCTCAACTTCTACAGTTTCGACGATCTTTTCAGGCTCTGGAGTGGGGCCACAGGCCGCCAAGAGTGAGACGATCGTCAGAATCACGATGAGACTAAAAGCAGTTTTGCGCGACATTGGTTCTCCTCCCGTTCAATTCAACTGCATCGAACCTTGATCAATCGCTTGTATCTATTTCTCTTTCACCTCCTTTCTAGACCTGAGGTCTTTTGAAGGTCAGCATGGTCTCTTGCATGCTGCCGTGATAGCGCCGAGTAGCAGGTGTGGCGCATTGGCAACTCACATCGAGGTTGTCTTGTCCTTGTCAGCATAGAGATGGCAGGTGACTTGTGTGCCATCGGCAAGGGTGCTATTTGATGGGTCCTCTTGTCGGCAGACGTCGCCAATGTACTCTGGACAGCGTGGGTGGAATCGACAACCTGAAGGAGGATCGATCGGACTGGGTACCTCTCCGTAGAGGACCATTCTTTTCCTGGCCCTGGGATCAGGTTTGGGGATTGCGTCCAGCAGTGCTCGGGTGTACGGATGCTTTGGTTCGGAGAACAGTGTGTCTGTGTCTGCAATCTCTACGATCTTGCCCAGGTACATGACGGACACCCTGTCGCTGACGTGTCTGACAACGCTGAGGTCGTGGGCGATGAACAGGAAGGTGAGATCCAGCTCGTCTTGCAGGTCCATCAACAAGTTGAGGATCTGAGCCTGAATGCTGACATCGAGAGCGGTTACCGGCTCGTCGCAGATGATGAATTCAGGCTCGACGGCAAGGGCGCGAGCGATGCCCACCCGCTGGCGCTGTCCCCCCGACATCTCGTGCGGATAGCGGTTTAGGAAATGGTGAGACAACCCAACCTGTCCCATGAGATCTCTCAGTCTTGCGTCCATGTGTTGCTTCGATACTAGCCGGTGGATTCGCAGCGGTTCCTTGATGATCTGCCCGGCTGTTTTCCGTCGGTTGAGGGACGAGGAAGGATCTTGGAAGATCATCTGCACGCTGCGCCGCAGTGCCGTGAGTTGCTTGCCCTTGAGGGGTGCGATATCCTTACCCTTGTAGCTGATCTGACCGGTAGTGGGTGTTGTCAAACGGGCGATAAGTCGGCCTGTCGTGGTCTTGCCTGAACCGGACTCGCCGACCAGGCCCGTGGTGGTCCCTCTGGGGATGGCAAAGCTGACGCCATCAACTGCCTTGATCTCACGCCGATCAAACAGCTGCGCAAACCAGTCGCCTCGAGCCGGAAAGTACTTTCTGAGTCCAGTGACCTGTACCAGTCTGTCGTTGCTATTCAAGGAACTCACCTGCCTTCCAGCAAGCCGCCTTTCTGCGGGGCATGATGGGCAGTAGAGGAGGATCTTCCTGTTTGCACTTTTCAAAGACATAGCCGCATCTCGGGCTGAAATTACAGCCCTTTGGTAGGATGATTAACTCTGGCACTTCGCCGGGAATGGACGGGAGGCGCTGTCGTCGCTCTTTGTCCAATTTGGGGATGGAGTGCAACAGGCCACGGGTGTAAGGGTGCAAAGGGTTGTCGTACAAATCTGTGATGGGAGCCTCCTCGACGATGCGACCGGCGTACATAACGATAACGCGATCGCAGGAGTTGGCCACCACGGCGAGATCATGGGTAATGAGGATAATCCCCATATCAAACTGCGCCTTCAATTTGTCCACTAGCTCGAAAATCTGGGCTTCGATGGTCACATCAAGGGCGGTCGTCGGCTCGTCCAGGATCAGCAGGGCTGGATTGCAGGAGAGGGCCATGGCGATCAACACACGTTGGCGCATCCCTCCGCTCAGCTGGTGCGGATAGTTTTCAAACCGTTTCTCGGGCTCCGGTATTTCGACCTGTCTCAGCAATTCGATGCTGCGCTCTTTTCTCTTCTCGCGGGGGAGAGAGGTGTGGAAGTGGAGTACGCGGTCGATCTGGTTGCCGACTGTCAGCGTTGGATTCAGGGAATTCATTGGGTCCTGAAAGACCATGGCGATCTCGTTGCCCCGGATTTCTTGCATTTCCTGTGG
>JASFTJ010000455.1:0-3330 GCA_050053615.1 Anaerolineae bacterium
TTATCTGTAGTGGATGAGTAACCCGTGAAACCAGTACCCGACCATCCAACCCTCCCCATTAGGGGTGAAATCGATGTCGTGGGCTGCGGCCCAATCGCGAGCATACAGTTGCCACTCGCCGTCCCTGTAGTGCAGCAAGGTAGCGTCGAGGAACCCGGCGGCCCAGCCCTCGCCGTTGGGCAGCATGTGAATGGCCTCCAGGTCGGACAAACCAGCCGCGACCGATAGATCAACTTGGAACCAACTGCCCAAAAAAGAGCGCAGGATGGTAGTATTGTCGCCCACCGCCCATGCCTCCAACTCTGAAACCACCGACAGGTCGTGCAGATCCTCGCTCGTCGGGCTGGAGACCTGGCTCCAGACGCCGGTCTCGTAGGACAGGATCGTCCCGTTATCGCCGACGGCCCAGCCCCGGTCGGCAGAAACCATCGCTACCGCATTGAGATCCTCCAGGGTGGGCGAGGGGGCGAATCCCCAACTGGCGCCGTTGTAGCGCATGATGATGCCGCTTCTGCCTACCGCCCAGCCCTCATCGGCCGAGACCATGTCGATCCCGCGGAGCTGCACGTCCGATTGGCTGTGAACGACCTGCCAGGAGCCGCCAGCGTAACGCAAAAACGCAGAGCTGGCCCCCGTCCAGCCAGCGCTGGCGACCGCCCAGCCCTCACCGGCGGAAATCATGTCCAGGTCCCAAATCTCGTCTGTGGTCGGGCTGGTCGCGGGGGACCAGGTGCTGCCATTATAGTGGAGGATGCCCCCCAGTTTACCCGCTGCCCAGCCATCAGTCGTCGAGGTCATGTCGATGGTGTTGTACCAGGCACTCAACAGCGAGAGGTCGTGCGAAACACCGGCAAACTGCTGCCAGGGACCATCGTCCTGGCTGTAGAACATACGCCCAAGTTCGCCCACCGCCCAAACCTCGGTCGGAGAGAAAATTGCCAGGGCGTCCAGGCCATGGTTCTGGTTCGGATCCTGGCCACTGACCTCGGTCCAGGTGCCCGACTGGTAGTGATAGATCAGGCCCTTGGCATCGACGGCCCAGCCCTCGCCGGCGGAGAGCATTTGAACGTCGTTGAGATCCGCCGTCGTGGGGCTGCTAACCTGCGACCACACGCCGGACTGGTAATGCAGGAGGGTGCCACTCTGGCCCACCGCCCAGCCTTCTGTAGCGGAGAGCATATCAATGGCATACAGCGGCCGAGTCGACGGACTGGACACTTGCTGCCAACTCCCGGCCGTATAGTGCAGAATCACGCTGGTTGGCGTGTTGTCACCGCCTACGGCCCACACATCCCCCGCGGCTACCATTTCAATGTCGTAGAGGGGTTTGTCTGTCGGCGTACTGACCGCTTGCCAATCGGCGCCGTTGTAGTGATAGGTCATCCCATTGGCCGCCGCGATCCAGCCATCATCCACAGAGAGCATGTCAACGCCGTTATAGGTCTCGAAAAATGGCCGGCTTGTGTACCAGACACCGTTCACATAATGGGCCAGCCACCCACCATACCCCACGGCCCAACCCTCATCCGCGGAGAGCATATCGACCGCGTTGAAATCGGGAAGATTCCCGTCGAACAGGTCCAGGTCGGAATCAACCACTCGCCGCCACTGCCCATCGGCATAGTGCAACAATATCTCGGGACCCACCGCCCAGCCATCGTCGGGTGCGCCCATCGAGATGTCGGTCAACTGCTGACCACAACTGACGCCCCCGGCAAAGGGATGACACTGCCAGCCGGCAGCCACGCCCGGCCCTGACTCCGATCCGCTGCCGCGTTGGATCTGGGGTAGATAGACCCGCCGCGACGAGGGAATGGGCCAGAACGCCCCGAAAGCCGCCAGTTCGTCCACCTGAACGGAAATCTGCGTACCATCGGGCGACTGCTGGCCGCCCAGGACCTGCCAGGCGCCATCGACATAGCCCAGAATGGCGGCCCCCTCCCGGAATTCGGGCAGGGGCAGGCTGATGGTCGGCAGAGCGTTGAAAGTCTGGCCCTTGGGACTGAAGTGATAGACAAGGCCCTCAGCCGACAGCCAGCCCTCGGGGGTGGAAAAGACCCGGCTGGCCGTGATCTGGATGGTCGTCTCCAGGACAGCAGGCTGCGCCCCCGTCGCGCCCGGAGGAATCGTCGCCGAGGCGCCCGAGGGAGTGCCCACCGTGCCCCCTGACGCGCCGACGGGCAGGGCGACGGCAAAGGTCGTGCTCAGCGGCGTGCCGGCCGCCGGCCAACCGGCCAGGGAAACTACCTCCGGCGGGAGATGGAGGTCCAGCACATAGACACCCGGGTTGGGAAGCGTGGTGGGAGTCAGCGTCAAAGTGGTCTGGATCCCATCCCAGGCGTGGGGCAGGTCGCCAAGATGACCGGCAAAGAAATCACCCGGCGCGCTATGGGTGATGGTCAGCAGCCCATGGCTGGTCACGCTGTTGGCATCCATCGCCTGGCTGAAGTGTATCTGGATCACCAGGTTGTCCGGCGTGACGGCAGAGTTTTCATTGGGTGTCACATCGATCACAAAGGGAGCCTGGCTGTCGGTTCGGTAGGGCAGATCGAGGGGTTCGCTGCCCGGCGGCGCCGCCAGACCGAGGGGATTATCCTGCCAGGTGACGCCGTAGGCGTCGGGGGCCGTTCCGTTGAGGTTTGCCAGGACCGGCATATCCTCTTCTACATAGGCGGTCCCCGAACCATCAGGGCCAATCTCGGCCTCAAAGGCCGTCCCCCAGACCAGCACCTTGGCCCCCGGGAAGATAAAGGACTTGGCATCGATGGACCGTTTGAGGGCGCTCAGCTTTTGGAAACGCATGCGGCCGGCGTTGATGGCAACCTGCTGGGGCTTGGTGGTGCCCGAAAGCAGCGAAAAGGACAGGGCGGCCTCGCTGGGGATGAACAGCCCGGCCACGGCGTTGTACCAATCCAGACTGTCTTTGTAGAGGGGGCGCAGCACTTCGCGGCGCAGAATGTCTGTGTCAGCCGCGGCGATGAGGCTGGCAATCTCCTCCTTGCTCCAGCGGACCAGGCCACACCGGGGCGAGGTGATCAAAAAGGCGCCATCGTCGACAAAGCCGGCAGTCCAGTTGCGCTCGTCAAAGCAGTCGCGCCCATCGCGCAAGAGCATGCGCAGCAACACCTCGGCGCGGTTGAAATACTCGCTGGAATCAGGATCCTTGGGGGTATAGATGCCATACTTGTTGCTCCGGGCGATGGTCTCCAGGTAATTCTTGAATGCCACGTTGAGCTTGTCCCGGTAAAAGGGATAGTTGAAGCGGCCGGTATTCTCGATCACCTGCACGAGGCCAAAGACGGAACCCAGCCGGCCGGTGCCGCCAAGGAC
>JASFTJ010000456.1:0-3329 GCA_050053615.1 Anaerolineae bacterium
AGCCCTCGTGCCGCTGCTCTACGCCATGTCCCGTTCCTTTTACATCGAATTTGCCTTGGCCGCCCTGGTGGCGCTGTCCCTGTACCTACTGCTCGCCAGCAAGGGTTTCCAGCAGCGAGGCGCGGCGCTGGGCTTTGGTCTGGCGCTGGGTCTGGGGATGCTGACCAAGCGGACCTACCCCGTCTTTATCGCCGTGCCGGCCGTCTTTGTCATTCTGCGCTCCAGCGTGCCCCGCTCGTT
Source organism: Anaerolineae bacterium (assembly GCA_050053615.1). Taxonomy (GTDB): domain Bacteria; phylum Chloroflexota; class Anaerolineae; order JAAYZQ01; family JAAYZQ01; genus JASFTJ01. Next base: position 241 of record JASFTJ010000456.1, read on the forward strand.
GTGGGATCGGCTGCGGGGTGGAGCCCACGTCTCCTTCCCCGACCTATTGATCGCGTTGGGCAGCGCCGTGGCCCTGGCCGGCCTCTGGTACTTTCCTAACCGCACCCAGGCCGACGAGTTGACACTGGGGTTATGGTTGTTCGTTGCCTGGGTCTTGCTCATTGCGTGGACCATCTACCTGGTCCTGCGCCGACCCAAGGATGCCGGCGTGAACTGCCTCTCTGCCCTGAGCTTGGGCGCGACCATCGCCTCAATCTGGTACCTGCCCCGCGTCGAGGCGATCCGGCGCATGCTGCTCTACGGCTACGGCCTGGGCGATCCTCGGGGCCGCACCCTGGATTTAGGGAGCATCTACACGTACACATACTACTTTCGCCACATGACAAACGAGGGACTAGGCCTGATCCTTTCGTGCCTTCTGGCCGTTGTCCTAGTTGGCTCCTTGTTCTGGCTGCTCAGGAAAGGCTGCTGGCGCGAGGCCTGGCAGGCCAACACTGGCTGGTGGGTGCTCTTTCTCTGGCCAGTCGCGGCCTACCTACTGCTGACTCTTTCTATCTACAAAGAAGCGCGAGCTTTTGCTCCGGTGCTGCCGGCCCTGGCCCTCATTCTGGCCGCAGGACTGCTGCGGATCCCTTGGCGTTGGGTGAAGCGTACCCTGCTCGGATTGACCCTGGTCTGGGGGCTGGTGCAATTTGCCGTCGTCTCCTACGCCGAGTTCAATGCCCCGGCCCAAAAGACCCAGTTCTGGTCTGATGTGCTGGGCAACGCCGGCCTGTTCGCTCGCGGCGATCATATCGAACTGCCCGACGCCGGTCCCACCGACCCTGGCTACCACATTCAACCCGATGTGCTGGTTCGCGTGGATGCCCGGCGACGATTGATGGAGCGTGAATCGGTGCGGCTGGGCGTGCTGGCCCAGACGCCCCAGATCAACGCCGGTAGCTTTCTGTACTCGACCCTGACCCGGTACGAGGCCATCGAGGTGACCGAGCTGGCCCGCAACTACGAGGGAGGCGATCCCTTGCCCAGGCTGTACGGATACGAGTACCTGCTCCTCAAACGGCAGAATCAGGATTTGGACGCACCGGTTCAAAAAACCATCGAGCGCATCCTTGACAGCCCACCCCAATTGTTCACCGATGCCTTTGGGCTAGAAACAGTATATCGCTTGCCCGATGGCGACACCGTGTACCTTTACCTCCTCCGCCACTGGCCTGACCCGGCGCTCCCTGAGACCTACGTCGCCGAAGCAGTCCAGTATCTGGATGAGACAGCCCGCCCCACCGACGTCCTGCTCCTTCACCCACCGGAACTGCTCTCACCCCTAAGCCAGCAGGGGGGCAGTGAGGCCCAGATCCACCTGCTGCCCGATGGATGGGCCTCTCTCCAGAAATTGGAGCATCTCAGCCGCAAAGATGGCCGTCTCTTCGTCTTGCTGGGCGAGAGAGGAAACGAGATCCAAAACTGGCTCAACCGGCATGCCTATCGGGCCGCGGATCGCTGGTTCGGCAGCTTGCAGGTGGTGCTGTACGGCACCACGGCCCTGCCCGCACCCGAGCAGGCCACACAGATGTCCGGCGTCCGCTTTGGCGAGGCCATCGAACTGATCGGTACCCATCTCCCCGGCGAGGAATTCGCGCCCGGGGAGGTGGTGCCCCTGACTCTCTTTTGGCAGACACGGAAACCGCTGAATGAGGATTTCAAAGTCTTTGTCCACCTGCTCGCTTCGCGCGCCGATGGCCGACCGATCGCCCAGCGTGACAGCGTGCGCCCTACGTCAACCTGGGGGGTGAACGAGCCCATCGTGGACCGCTACGGCGTGCTCCTGCCCGACGACCTCTCGTCCGGCGACTACCAGCTCATCGTCGGACTGTACATCCCGGACAGCGGCCAGCGGCTGCTTGTAGCGGGCAACGGGGCGACCCCTTCGGCTGACCATTTGGCGGTGGGCAGCATCCATGTCGGCCCATGATCTATGACCGGTCGAACAGACGTGAAAATTCAAGAGTTCCGCCCAATCTCTGTTCGCAACCTCAACACGGCGCCTGGGGAGAAACTGTGCGGAGTTTCTTCGATGTCGCCTGTGCAGAAACGTCTTGATGAACCGAACACCAATCAATCACTGCAAGGGACCGGCGATGATGTCGGCCCGGGACTGTGGGAGTAAACAAGTGACCCAATCCAAGGACAAGAGTTACAAGTACTTTGACCTCATCATGGCCCTCTTTGTGGCCGTGCTGCTCATCAGCAATGTGGCCTCGGCAGCCAAGATCGTCAACCTGGGGCTGGCGGTGCTCACCTTTGACGCCGGGACGCTGCTCTTCCCGGTCAGCTACATCTTTGGCGACGTCCTGGTCGAGGTCTATGGCTATCGCCGCAGCCGCCGGGTGATCTGGATCGGCTTTGGCTGCGCGCTATTGCTCAGCCTGACCATGGCCATCGTCCGCTGGTTGCCGGGCGCTTCGTTCTGGCTGGAGGACGTCGGCCAGGAAGCCTTTGACCGAGTGTTGGGCACCCTGGCCTCTGGCCGGATTATCCTCGGCTCGCTGGTGGCATACTTTGCCGGCGAATTCTCGAACGCCTACATCATGGCCAAGCTCAAGGTGCGTACCGAGGGCCGCTGGCTCTGGCTGCGGACCATCAGCTCGACGCTGGTCGGCGAGCTGGTCGACACCGTCGTCTTTGTCCTGATCGCCTTCCTGGGTGTCTGGTCGCTGGATGAAGTATTGGTCATCATTGTCTCTAACTATTTGTTCAAGACGGGCGTCGAGGCTGCCGCGACCCCACTCACCTACCGCTTGGTCAGTTTCCTCAAGCGGGCCGAGAACGAGGATGTGTATGACATTGACACCGACTTTAGTCCATTCAAGCTTGGTGTTGCCTAGTCCAAGACTTTGGACTAGGTGCATCTCTGGAGTCCTATCATAGATGGGAGATTTCATGAGCGAGAGCAACTTGGCTGACTTGTTGATCCCTGACGACCTGCCCCCCGATCACCGCTCCGGCTTTGTGGCCGTGGTGGGCAAGCCTAACGTAGGCAAGTCGACGCTGATGAACGCCTACCTGGGCCAAAAGATTGCCATCGTCTC
>JASFTJ010000457.1:0-3326 GCA_050053615.1 Anaerolineae bacterium
CACTGGGAGGGCGGTCGGCATTTGTCGCCGAGAGCAACGGATATGGGTCTAGCCGGGCGGACCTGAGTTCGCTGGCCGGGCAGGACGTTCGGTTCCGGTTCCGCATCGGGACAGATAGCTCCGACTGGGCCTATGGTTGGTTCATTGACGATGTTCGCATCTATACGTGCGCGACCATCACCTACGACTACAGCGCTTTCCTGCCGCTCGTCCTGCGGAATTACGGGGAGGGGACGGCCCCCTCTGCGCCGACGCTGAATTCGATCTCGAATTCAGACATGGACGGCAACTATAACGTCGGTTGGAGCGCGTCCAGCGGGGCAACCAGTTACCTGCTACAAGAGGATGACAATGGCTCGTTCAGCAGCCCGACGACAGCCTACTCCGGTTCGTCCACATCCACCTCGATCAGCGGCAAGTCGGACGGCACTTACTACTATCGGGTGAACGCCTCGAATGCCTACGGCACCAGCGGCTGGAGCAATACCCAGTCGGTAGTAGTGTCGACGGGTCCCTCTGGCCCGGAACCTGGCTTCTGGCAGGAAGATAGCACCTACGGCTGCGCTGGATGTTCGGAATTCTATGTCACTTCCGACAGCGCCTACGTGGACGACTTTGCCATCTATATCTATGTGGGAGGTTGCGGCACCTACAAGATTACCCACACATCTCAGGAATCCATCTCTGGCGACTATTGGTCCTTCAGCGGAACGTTCTATGCCGACGGCACCTTCACCTCTGACACGACCTGTACGGGCGCCTATGGCTTGAGCTCCTTCTACATTCCCGGCTGTGGCTACGTGTCCGGTGGGCCGTTCAGTTACGTCTCTGATTGGCAGCACAGCGCTCAGAGCGCCGGTGCGGTCACAGTCGAGGAAGTGGACGAGGGTACAGTCCAACCCTTCCACACCGTAACCCTGGACTCCAGATAGGACACCAGCATCTACAAAGCACGAGGCTCTCCTGCATGCAGGAGAGCCTCGTTTGTCGTTCCGGCTGTTTAGGTCGGCCGTTCTCAGCCTACTCTGAGGCGCTGGCGATCAAGTCACTCACCGCCCTGACCGCTTCGATCAGCTCAGGTGGTTGATCCGGCGCACCGTCTACCATCGTCATGCTCAGGGGCTTTTCACCCCGATGGACCGTCAAGGTGGACGTCGTCCGGTCGGCGCCAAGGTTGCTGGGGCCGGAAGGCTTGGACGTCGCCGCTTCGAAAAAGCCGAGGTCGTCAAGTTCGGCCAGCAATGCTTCCACCTGTTCGGCGGTCACTTGCAATTCGTTCACGTTGTCGTCGTCGGTGTGAACAATGCGTCCGTCGGTGTGGATCTCGTAGGTTTCCTGGGCGCCGGCCAGCCCTCCGCTTCGAGTGTAGACGATCACCACCTCAGTTGCCAAGATCTCGGCTACCTCGGTTCCCTCTTGTTCCGCTCCCTTGGGTTGCTGTTGAGCTTCTTGAAGAGTCGGTGTAACTCCAACCGCCTTTGAACTCTGACAAGCCGCCAGAACCATGGCCGTCGTCGCCAATAGGAGAGATAGAATCAAGAACCTTCTCATTCCTTACTTCCCCCTTTCTCGATAGATTTCAAAGTCGCATGAGCGAGGAGGAGAGGGGATCAGCATTCTCCCTTTCCTCCGGCTGCCCTGAAAGAAAGAGCAGCGCTAACTGACTGTTTCCATCTTGTTGACGTCCGAAAAGGTGAAAATGTTCCGTGCAGGATTTGGGTTGACGCAAGACGACCGCCTACCTTGTCAGATAAGCGGTCGTTATCTCTCCGGTGAGCGTTCGCCCCTGATTGACGGACAAATCTTTTGGGCCTACTCACCATGCTTCGGACAACAATCGGTATTACTTTTCCTCTTTTTCCTGAGAAGCGGCAATGATCTCCTCGGCCAGATAGGTTGGCACCGTCTCATAGTGGGAGAATTCTATAGCAAAGACACCCCGCCCCTGCGTGATGGAACGCAGGTCGCTGACGTAGCGCTGCATTTCGGCCAGGGGCACGAGCGCGGTGACGATGCTATTGCCCGCCATCTGATCCATGCCCTGCACCTGGGCCCGGCGGGTGTTCAGGTCGCCGAGCACGTCGCCCATATACTCCTCGGGCACCGTGATGGTGTACGTGTAAATCGGCTCCAGCAGCACCGGTCCGGCGTTCTTTACGCACAGCTTGAACGCTTCACGGCCGGCGATCTGAAAGGCAATGTCCTTGGAGTCTACAGGGTGCTCCTTGCCATCGTACACGGCTGCCAGCACGTCCACCACCTGATGACCTGCGATCACGCCTTGTTCCATTACCGCTTTGACGCCTTTCTCAATGGAGGGGCCAAAGGTCTTGGAAACGTTCATGCCCACCACTTCCCAGGCAAATTCAAAGCCAGCGTCGCGCTCCCGAGGTTCGACACGCATGTGAACCTCGGCGAACTGACCGGCGCCGCCCGTCTGCTTTTTGTGACGGTACTGGGCTGTGGCGGTCCGTGTGATCGTCTCCAGGTACGGGACACGGGGCACCGCAGTATCCAAGCCCAAACCAAAGGTTTCCTCCATGCGCCGCACGGCCACGTTGATGTGCGTATCTCCCATGCCCGACAGGATCGTCTCGCGGGTTCTGCGGTCGTAACGCCAGGTCAGCGTCGGATCCTGCTCGCTCAGGCGGGTCAATGTGGGGCTGATCTTGGCCGCATCGGCCTTGGTCTTGGGGCTGACCGCCACAGCATAGAGCGGATTGGGAAAGCTCGCCGGGCTGATCCACAGAGGAGCGTCCTGGTTGCAGAGCGTATCTCCCGTCTGAGTCTCGCTCAGCTTGGCCACTGCCCCGATATCGCCCGCCGGGATCCGGGCGACCGGGATCTGCTCTTTGCCGCGGATGGTGTACAGTTGACCGATTCGCTCTTCCTCATCGGCGCGGCTGTTATGCAATCGCGAGTCGGATTCCATGGTGCCGGAATAGACGCGGAAGTAGGAGAGCTTGCCTACGTAGGGATCGGCCACCGTCTTGAAGGCCAGAGCCGCCAAGTCGCCGTCAGGATCGGTCTGAAGTTTCGTTTTGTCTCCGCTGGTCGGATCGGTTGCCGTAAAACCGTCCACTTCCTCCGGCGAGGGGAGAAGTTGGGTCACGATGCGCATCAGGGGTTGAACGCCGAGATTCATCGCGGCCGATCCACACAGAACGGGCACCAATTTCCCGCCGGCCATCCGCGTCTTGAGACCTTGCCGGATTTCTTCTGCACTCAAGGTCTCTTCCTCAAAGTACTTTTCCATCAGTGCATCTTTGCCCTCAGCCGCTGCTTCAATGAGGACTAGGCGCGCTTCCTCGACGGCGTCAGCCATG
>JASFTJ010000458.1:0-3324 GCA_050053615.1 Anaerolineae bacterium
TTCCCGATGACGAGATACTCTTTGACGCTATCGCCTGCGGAGCAGAAGGGTACGTGCTCAAGGAGATCGGTTCAGATGAGTTGATCCGGGCGCTGGAGCGCATCGGGCGCGGGGAGAGTTTGCTCGACCCGGCGGTCACGGACCGGGTTCTTGCCAAGATGCGGGAGGTACGGCGCAAGGAACGTGCGCATGCCTTTGCCGATCTGACCGAGCAGGAAATGCAAATCCTGGGCCACGTTGCCGAAGGCAAGACCAATCGCGAAATCGGAGATGCAGTCCACCTGAGCGAAAAAACCGTCCGCAATTATGTCAGCAAGATACTGAGGAAGCTGGATCTGGGCTCACGAGCCCAGGCAGCAGCTTATGCCGCCCGACACCGCATCGAGGACTATTTGTAGTCAGGAAAAAGCCCGGGTTCAGTTGAACCCGGGCTTTTGATTCAGGCGTGGGCCTGACTACGATTCAGGTTTGTGGCAAAGGACGCAGTGCTCATTGACGTAATCCACGTGATTGGACGGCGCTGGCTTGATCTCGCCCCCCGGGTCGTGGCACTGGTAGCAATCCTCTCGCCCTTCCAGCTCGTGCGAAATCTGCGGTGACAGGTCCACGAGGAAGGCTGCAGACGCGGCGAACCCATCCGGCGTATGGCAGATGTCACACTCGCCCGGCAGGTGGTTCTCCGGCGACTCGTGGCAATTACCGCACACAAAGGGATCGGTCACTTTGTCGTCGCCGTGGCAGCCTTCACAGGCTGCGGCCTGGTGTTTACCGACCAACTCCACCGGATGCATCTCTGCCGGCAAACGCGCCTCCTTGAAGCTAGTCGGTGTGTGGCAGTCCTCGCAGTTGGGGCCGTAGTGAGCGTCGGGCGGTTGGTGACAGTCGGAGCACGCCCCAGTCAGTTCCCTGCCCTCGACGTGGCAGTCGGCGCACTCGGCCTGCGCGTGGGCGTTCTCCAGAGCCATAGGATGCTGGAAATCGCCCCAATCTGCCCCTTCAAAGCCAGCCGGGGTATGGCAATCCTCGCAGCTATCACCAAAGTGGGCTGGCGGCGATTCATGGCAGTTGGCGCACACGTACTCTGGCTCACGCACACCGTTGTGACATTCGTGGCACCACACCTCGGCGTGTTTGCCCTTCAGCTCGAAGGGGTGCGGGAAGGCGGCGTCCAGTTCCACCTCGGGCCAGGCCCGGCCATGGCAGGCCGAGTTGGCACAAAAGCTGGAATCGTCGTCGCCGAACGCGATCTTGCCGTGGCACTGCTCACAGACGCTGTTGGCTTGGAAGCGATGGTCGGCCATAAAGTTGGTCTCCAGGTGTGATTCCGGCTCCTGGATGTAGGTCAAAGGCATCTGCGGCGGGCGGGTGTCACCCTGCACCGTCTCGGGGATGCTGTGGCAGATGTTGCAGTGCAGGCGGATCGACTCGCCCTCGGCGCTCAGGTGCTTGCCGTCGTGGCAGCGGAAGCAGCCAGCAAAGTCCTTGTGCTTGTTGTGATTGGGAAAGCTCTCCCAGGTGACGCCTGGTTCCTCAAAGACCAGCCGGTTGACCAACTGTTCGGCGAGGTGCTGTGCCTGTCCGATCTCCTCAGGATAGGCCGCCGCTACCTCGGGATAGGTCGCCTTATACTGTTCTTTCACAGAGTTGACGGCCTCTAGGGCCTCGTCCCGGCTCTCATAGTCAGCCTTGAGCAAATTGAGCATCTCTCTTTTGACATAGGGCAGGTCCGCGCTCAGTCTGCCTTCATCCATGGCCTTGTGGATCAGATCCCCAGGCGAAGGGAAGGGGTGGCCCATGCGGTTGTGACAATCCACACAGTCCATCTCTTTCTTTTCATATTCACCAATTTCTTCCGTCGTCAGCGGATTCGTCACGTCCTGATACTCGACGGTCCGCCCATCGGGCAGGGTGGCGCGCACCCAGGGGATCTTTTCTTTGTGTTCGTCGGTAGCAATGTACTCGACCGGATTGGTGATGTGCCAGTGGATGCCGTAGCCCAGACCGCTTTCCCGTGTGCCGGCCCCGGTTTTCAGGATCAGGTAGGTGCGCTCTTGGGTGTTCTGCTCGTCGGGTAGGTAGCGCGTGACCTCGCGCACCGTGTCGCCATGGAAAGCCGGGGGCCAGTGGCACAGCTCACACGACTCGTTGGCCGGGCGCAGCGACTCCGATTCCAGGGGGCGGTCGTAGGCATCAAAGATCACCTCGGGCAGGTGTCGGGCATGGCTGGCCTTGAGCAGGATGTTGCGGATCGTGCCTACCCGGCCCATGTGGCACTCGGTGCATTGGACGTTGGCGTGGTACGAGTCCTGATAAGCCGGAATCTCCTCGGGGTGAACGTCATGGCAGGCATTGGCGCAGAAAGCAACGCTGTTAGAATATTCCCAGACCTGGATCGCGATCGCACCAAAGACGATAAAGCCGACGATGAACGCGCCACCGATCAGGAGTATCTGACGCGCCGGGATTTTTCTGAACCATCTTTCCTTCTTTGTTTTGGCGCCCTTCCCAGGACTGGTCTTGTCAGTTGATTCGGTCACACACACCTCCTCGCGCTCTCTGGCAGTCGTCTGATGACTGCAAACTTGTCGCGAAGCATTATACTTGATCTGAAACGAACTGTCAAAGGGCAGAGCGGTCGCCCACGGCTGGGCATCCACCCCGGGCGACCGCCACCTTTTGCCTGATGGCCAAGACTAGTTCTCCCGACCGAACGACGGCACCTCTGTGACGATGACGTTCTCGTTGGCTTCCAGTTCCTCGGGCAACACGTCCTCGGCGGTGAGGAAGAACTCCGGGTTGCCGTGGCAGGCATCGCAGGTTTCGGTCTGGGGCGTCTTGCGTTGGATGTTGTGCGGGGTGGCGTACTTCCAGGTCGGCAGCGCGTCGAAATTCGGCAGCAGGTCCTCACCGTAATAGGCGAACGACTCGGGGTCGATGGGCACGTGCCGCAGCGGGACGTACTTCCAGGGCCGGTCCTCGCTCTGGAGCGGGTTCAGGCCGATCTTGAAGTCCATGGCCGACGGTTCGATCTTGAAGATGGCGACCCCTTCTTCCTGGCTCACGTGACAACTGTAACAGTTCTTGTAGGTAGTCGAGTGGCAGACCTGGCAGCTCATCGCTTCGAAGTGGGCCTCGGTGTGATTCGGGACGTCGCCGCCCGCGATGACGTCGTCGTGGCAGCCTTCGTCCTGGCAGCCTGGCGTCGGCGGGCCGTCGTAGCGATGTTCAGCCTGGCCCAGCTTGCCGTGCATCTCGTCGTCGGTGTGGCAGTCGAAGCAGGGCATGCCGCCTTTGATCCAGTGCACGTCGGCCCGGATGCCCTCG
>JASFTJ010000459.1:0-3322 GCA_050053615.1 Anaerolineae bacterium
AGCCAACGCTTGCACTGCGTGGAATTTCTGGAAGGGACGGGCCTTCATGTCTTCGGCCAAGAGGATGATGATCGCAACGATAGGAATTGGGTAAGACAATGCAGCCATGAGCTTGTCGTTGTCGCTAATGTCGCCAGCCGGCGGAACCGAGAACTCCTCCGATTCAGGAACGCTGTACTCCTCTGCCATTTCCATTCACCTCCTTTCCCGTCGGGGCCCGAATTTGGTCCCAAAGACCTAGACCGCCGAGGATGAGCCTATTGTATCAGCCTCATGGCGAAATGTCAAGCTGCGCCGGGGATGTCCAAACCTTGGCACATATCTGCAGATGTGATACAATCTCATGATGCGCAGCACATCCAAGGAGGGAGTATGGCACGCATCGTCTTTATGGGAACGCCTGAATTCGCCGTACCGGCGCTGCAGGCACTGATCGAGCATCATCGGGTCGTTGGCGTCGTCACCCAGCCGGACCGGCGGGCAGGACGGGGCAGAAAGCTGAAGCCGTCGCCCGTGAAGAAAGTGGCCCTGGCGCAAAAGACGCCGCTTTTTCAACCGAAAACGCTCCGCACGCCGGAAGCGGCCGAACACCTGGCGGAATGGCGACCAGACGTCATTGTTGTGGCCGCCTTTGGGCAGATTCTGCGCAAACCGGCGCTAGAGTTGCCGCCCCACGGCTGCATCAACGTCCATGCTTCGCTGCTGCCCCGCTACCGGGGGGCAGCGCCTATCCCAGCCGCGATCCTGGCTGGCGACACGGTCAGCGGCGTGACCATCATGCGCATGGACGAAGGAATGGACACGGGGCCGATCCTGGCCCAGGCCGAGCGCCCCATCGCGCCCGATGACACCACGGCTTCGCTGACAGCCAAGCTGGCCGACCTCGGCGCCGAGTTGCTCATCGAGACACTTCCGGGCTGGCTGTCTGGAGATCTCCAGGCCCAGCCGCAGAACGATTCCCAAGCGACCTACTGCAGCATGTTGAAGAAAAAAGACGGGTTCCTGGACTGGCGGCGATCGGCCGCTCACCTTGACCGGCAAGTGCGAGCCTGCGATCCGTGGCCGTCGACGTACACCACTTGGCAAGGACAAAGGCTCAAAGTCCTGCGCGCCCGCCCTCACCCAGATTGGCAAGGGGAGGGACAGCCAGGAGTGGTCATACTGGAGTCAAGCGAATTGGGCGTGGTCACCGGGCAGGGATGTCTGGAGCTACTGGAGGTGCAGCTCGCCGGCAAGCGAGCCATGGCCGCCGACACGTTTGCCAGGGGGCAGCGCGGTCTCGTCGGCGGACGTCTGGGATCGTAGCCAGAAAGGGGCCAGATCGAGGGCTATTCATCCCAGCAGGCAACCCATTTCCAGGCGCTTTGACGGAAACGAAACTGCCTGACGCCTGCCTTCACAGCTAGAAGAGCTTGAGCAGATTTGACAAGTGTGGTAGAATTAGCCTGTATGGCTCCGGTGTTGAGTGGAGACCTAGGGGGTACGATGACACAAAAAAGGGCGCCCCGGGGGGCAAATCACGTTCAGGCCGAGATGCTGAATTTGCTTCAGGAACCGGTACCTGGTCAGCGGTGGGTATCGGCCAGGCAACGCAAGGTCTGGCGGCCGCCTACTGATGTTTACGAAACGGACAGTTATGTCGTCGTAAAAGTAGAGATCGCTGGCATGAGTAAGGAGGATTTTGATATCTCGTTAGACTCGAAAAGACTGATCATCGGTGGTATCCGGCGCGACCCTGCCGCCAAACTGGCCTATCAGCAAATGGAGATCCTTTATGGTCGGTTTGAGACCGATGTGTATCTTCCGTGGGCTATTGATGAGGACAAGATTGAAGCCGTCTACCAAGGCGGGTTCCTGGATGTACTCTTGCCCAAGGCTCAACCCCAGAAGGTGCCTATTGTGAGCAGGGGAGATTCTGCGTAGCAGAGGGTTCGGATAGATGACAGATAATGAACACCAGATAATCCAAATTCAAGAAGACGAAACAGAGCAAACGACTGTCCCGGAGGAACTTGCCGTTTTGCCCCTCCGGGGGGTAGTCGTCTATCCTCTGACATTCCAAGCCTTAAGTGTGGGACAGCCCCGTTCCATCCAATTGGTGGACGATGCCACTGTCAACAAGCGGCTTATCGGCCTGGTGACCTCTCGTGACGCCGAGATCGAGGAGCCTGCGCCAAAAGACGTGTACGAGATTGGCGTGGCTGCGGCGATCCACCGGATGATCAAGGCTCCCGATGGCACCATCCGCCTCTTGGTCCAAGGCATCGAACGCATTCGCATCGAGGAATGGCTCGGCGAGAAGCCTTACTTGCAGGCGCGGGTCCGCACCCTTCCGGATGTGGTGGAAGAGAGCCTGGAAGTAGAAGCGCTGATGCGCAACGCCGTGGATCTGCTGCGTCGCCTGGTCTCGCTGGTATCCCAGCTACCCGATGAGTTGTTAATGGCAGCCCTCAATTTGGATGATCCACGGCAGTTGGTCTACTTTATCGCCACCAACATCCGCATGGAGATCCCCGAGTCCCAGGCCATCTTGGAGATCGATAGCGTTCGCGAGAAGCTACTCAAGCTGACGGCTACAATCACCAAGGAACTGGAGGTTCTGGAGTTGGGGCGCAAGATCCAGACCGAAGCCCAGTCCGAAATGGAAAAGATGCAGCGCGAGTACTTTTTGCGCGAACAGCTCAAAGCGATCAGAAAAGAGCTAGGCGAAGGCGATGAGCAGACCGTTGAAATCGAAGAGTACCGTGAAAAGATCGCCAAAGCTGGAATGCCGGAAGAAGCAGAGAAAGAAGCGCAGCGCGAACTAAGTCGTATGGAAAAGATGCCGCCCCAGGCTGCAGAGTATTCGGTCATCAAGACTTATCTGGACTGGCTGACCGACATGCCCTGGCAAGCAGCGACTGAGGACCAGCTAAATATCGTTCACGCTCACCAGGTACTGGATGAGGATCACTACGATCTGGATGACATCAAAGAGCGCATCCTAGAGTACCTGGCTGTGCGCAAGCTCAAGCTGGAACGCAAGGAAGAGATCGAATCGGAGGAACCGGTAGACCATATCCGCGCGGAGCGCGAGGGAGTGATCCTGTGCTTTGTGGGGCCGCCCGGCACAGGTAAGACCAGCCTGGGACGCTCCATCGCCCGCGCGCTAGGCCGCAAGTTTGTCCGCCAGAGCTTGGGCGGGATGCGCGACGAGGCCGAGATCCGGGGCCACCGGCGAACCTACATCGGCGCCATGCCGGGCCGGATCATTCAGGGCATCAAGCGAGTGGGCACCAAGAACCCCGTATTCATGCTTGACGAAATAGACAAGGTCGGCACC
>JASFTJ010000460.1:0-3309 GCA_050053615.1 Anaerolineae bacterium
TCGAGCGGCTGGAGCGCGACTTCGCCAGCAACAGGATCTTCCACGAACTACCCCTCATCCCACCCGAGTGGCGCGGCCGATGGGGGATGAAGGTCATCCTGCGCGGCGACAGCGCCGTGCCCGACCCGGCCGGCAACCTATTCGTGGTCAACATCCAGCAGATCTACGAATCGCGCCAGGAGGAGTGGACGCCAGCGAACGCCCTGGAGGCCATCCTGGGCCGCCCGCCCAGGCAGGACCTGGCTGCCTACCAGCCTTCGATGCTGGAGCGGATCAAGGGGCTGGGCAACCTGATGGTCCTCAACGACGAGGCCCACCACGTCCACGACGATGACCTGGCCTGGAACCAGACCTTGCTGGCCCTGCACGAGAACCTCAAGCGAACGGGCGGACGGGGCCTCACCGCGTGGCTCGACTTCTCCGCCACGCCCAAGACCCAGACCGGCACCTACTATCCCTGGATTGTCGTCGACTACCCCCTGGCCCAGGCCATCGAGGATCAGATCGTCAAGGCTCCGCTCATCGTCCACCAGGTGGATAAGCAAGATCCAAAGCGAGTCACCCGCAAGAACGTCGTGCAGGCCTATCACGACTGGATCGCCGTCGCCCTGGAGCGGTGGAGGGAACACACCCGGGTCTACCGGGGCGTCGGACAGAAGCCCGTGCTCTTCATCATGTGCGAGCGTATCTCCTATGCCAACGCCGTCGCCGAGCACATTCGCAAGCAAACGCGCCTGAAGAAGAACGAGGTACTCGTGATCCACACCGACACCCAGGGTCGTCTCACCAAGAAGTACCTCGATCGGGCGCGCAAGGCGGCCCGCGACGTGGACAAACCTGGCAGCCCCGTCAAGATCATCGTCAGCGTGCTCATGCTGCGCGAGGGGTGGGACGTCCACAACGTGACCCTCATCCTGGGTCTGCGTCCGTTCACGTCCAGGGCGCGCATCCTGCCGGAACAGGCTGCAGGGCGAGGTCTGCGCCTGATGACCGGCATCAGCCCCGACCGCCGCCAGACGCTGGAGGTCGTCGGCACCGAGGCATTCGAGGACTTCGTGCGCGAACTGGAGCAGGAGGGCGTCGGCATCGACACTGTCGGCACCCCGCCGCCGCTGCCGGTCAAGATCTACCCGATACAGGAGAGGGCCGAGTTCGACATCGCCATCCCTCTCACCAAGCCCAAGTACACCCACGCATACCGGAACCTCAGCGACCTGGACCCGCTGGGCTTGCCCCCGATTTACACGACCGATGTGTTGGCCGAGGAGCTTGCCATCGAGATCGAGATGGCCTTTGCCACCACGGGCACCACGGTCCATCAAGCCACGATCACACCCCAGCATCCGCTGCTGAGTCAAGACTTCCTGCGCGACATCACCCACGCCGTCGAGCGAAAGCTGAACCTCAATGGCCACTTCGCTGAGCTATACAGGATCGTCAAGGGCTACGTATGGTATCGCTGCTTCGGCGTCGAGGTCGATCTGGACAGTGAGGACATCAAGCGCCGCCTGCGGGAGCCGCTGCTGCAGGAGGGCATGGCCCAGTTCTTGAGCGGGGAGATCACCAAGTTGGCCACTGAGGAGCGGGCCATCGAGTTTGAGGACGCCGCGTTTCATCTCTCGCAGACGGAGCCGTTCACCTGGCGGCGGCAACACCTGAAGTGCGAGAAGACCATCTTCAACGAATGCGCTGTGTTCAACGACCTGGAAGCCCGTTTCGCCCGATTCCTGGACGATGCGGGCGACGTCCTCCGCTTCGCCACCCTGGCCGAATCGTACACCCGCTTCCGGGTGGACTATCTGAGCAGCACCGGGGCTATTAAGTTCTACTATCCCGACTTCGTCGCCGTGCAGGAGACCCCGCAGGGAGAGGTCAACTGGATCGTCGAGACCAAGGGCCGCGAGTACGAGGAGGTGGCGCACAAAGACGCCAGCATCTGCGACTGGTGCGAAAAGATCGCGGCCCAGACCCGTCAGTCCTGGCGCTACCTGAAGGTGCCGCAGGCAGTGTTTGACAAAGCGCAGCCTCAGGTCTTCGCCGACCTGGTGAAAAGGCTGGGGACAGTGTCTGCCAACGGTGAGCTATGGGGTTTCTGACCGCGCTGGACGATGGCACTCACTTGGGGAGGCCATTTGAGCGATGACAGCGTCAAACAAGTCTCGCATCGAGCAGATTGCCCCGGACCTGCTGCTGACGTGAGCATTGACCGAAAGGTTCCGCTGCTTCTTCTCAGGCGTCTGGTCCACCAACCGCTGGTGAGCGTAAACTGGCTCACGCATAGCACGCATGACACAGATCAAACAAGCAAGAAGAAATCCGTGTTCACCCGTGAAAATCTGTGAGCGCTTCGGAGAGAGACCTCTGCCCCCAATACGCGCTCGCGGACGCGTTTGACCTTTTTACATAAGTGTGGTAGAATATCAACGTTGGGTGAAGTAAGTTTTGGCTGTAATGATGGAGACTGTCCAGGCTTGCGGAGGCTGGGCGGTCTTTTTGTTTGCAGCCGTACTCCTTCGCTCGTGAGTCGTATAAGTTAGTACAAACAAGGAGAAGTAGAAGTGATCGAGATAGAACAACAGGAAGAGACCCAAACACAGCCACAGACAGAGGACCGTAAAGAGACGGGAACCGTCAAGTGGTTCAGCAACGCCAAAGGATACGGCTTCATCTCCCGCGAAGTCGGGGATGACGTATTCGTTCACCACTCGGCCATCGAGTCGGATGGATTCCGCTCATTGCGCGAGGGCCAGCGCGTCGAGTTCACCGTCGAGCAGAGCCCCAAAGGGCCTCGCGCTGCCCACGTGAAAGCTGTGGGATCATACGCAAGCAATAGTATATCCCAGTGGCTGTAGCCGCTGCCAGGGCCAACCTGCCCTAGGCACAACGATCAACCGCACGGTTTCTCCGCAGGCCGTGCGGTTTTTCTTTCGCAGGGGTGGACGCATTGGGCAACTCGACGTTGTCCACCGGGGCCGCCAGTCAGATGTTGACTTGTGGGCCGGGTTCCGCTAAAATGTACGCGGCTCTCACCATGCGCGAATGGGAGCTGCGGCTGGCAATCTGTCGTCGCCGTTCTTCAGGCACACATAGGAGGCACAGGCGGTACGCAGGGCTGGTGACGCTGGCCTTTCGTCCTTCGTCCCGTAAGGAAGGGAAAACGGTATGAATGCATCAAACCCGATTCGCGTGATGATCGTTGACGATCATGCAATGGTCCGCAGGGGGCTGGCGGCCTTCCTGAAGGCCAAGGCTGACCTGGAGCTGGTCGGCGAAGCCAGCAATGGCCAGGAGGCCCTGCGCGTGTGCGAA
>JASFTJ010000461.1:0-3306 GCA_050053615.1 Anaerolineae bacterium
AGAAGATGGAATCGCCGACATCATCGAGCGGGTGCTGGACATCCGACCGGTGCTGGAGGCATGTGAAGCTGAGCTGGAGCTGATCGTGGTGGACGACGGATCTCGCGACCGAACGGCCGAGATCGTGGCTCAGTATCCCGACGTGTGCCTAGTGCAGCATCGCACCAATCACGGGTATGGCGCTGCACTCAAAACAGGGTTTGCCCAGGCGCAGGGGGCCTGGCTGGGCTTCCTGGATGCCGATGGCACCTACCCACCCGAATTCTTCCCGGCCCTCCTACTCGCAGCCCAGGAACAGGATGCAGACCTCGTCATCGGCTCGCGAATGGCCGGCACCGAAAGTCAGATGCCGTTGAGCCGCCGGATAGGCAACCTCTTTTTTGCAAGGTTGATTAGCCTGATCGGCAATCATCGGATTTCCGACAGTGCCAGCGGGATGCGCATCATCCACCGGCAGGCACTGCCGCGTCTGTATCCGCTGCCCGACGGGTTGAACTTTACCCCTGTCATGAGCACACGAGCCATCCACGAAAAGTTCAAGATGGTCGAGGTACCGATCCCCTATGCCGAGCGAGTTGGGCGATCCAAGCTGACCATCATGGGGGATGGAACTCGCTTTCTGCAATCCATAGTGTGGACTGCACTCAACTACAACCCGGTGCGAGTGCTGGGCAGCATCAGCCTGGCATTCATGGCCCTGGCAGCGCTGATCGGCCTGGCCCTCGTAGCCGTGCGGCTGCAGGGCATTACCGAGTTGGGCACCTGGGGGACGCTCGGGCTGTTCGCGGCGCAGGTGCTGGTGGTGGGTGGAGTGAGCCTATTCACCCTGGGTGCAACCTTTAACTACCTTGTCTCTCTATTCCACCGGACGCCGGTGCGCCAAGGCCTCTTCGGCCAACCCGTCTTCGACCCTCCCTTGGAGCATCAGTTCGGGTGGATGGGTCTGCTGGCACTTCTGGGCGGACTCGTGATAGGCGGGATCAGCCTGGGCTTTGGATTCGCCGGCTGGCCGGTCAGCCGGCTGTGGCTCTACCTGCTGGCGAGCGCTATGCTAATCCTGGTCGGCACACAGTTAATGATCTCCTGGCTCGTGATGCGCGTCCTAGGAGAGCTCAAGCAGCGCGAACTGCATGTGTCAGCTGACCTGAACGGGCGGCCTGCCGAGCGATCTGGGGCTCCCAGGCAGAAGGAGGTGGTAGCACAAAGTGAGTGACATTTCCGAGAATCTGGGCAGTCGACCTTTGCGCTCCCTGCCCCAAGCCCGCTTCCCGGATGTAGGCAAAGTGCTCTCGGAACTGCCGACTGCGGCGCGGCCCCAAGGGGCAGTCGACGTATTGTTGGTGAATCCGCCAGCCCCTGACGGCGGCATCTGGATCCGCAGCCAGCACCGTGTGGGTCGCCGCAGCCGTGAGAATATGATCTGGCCCCAGGTGAGCCTGGCCCAGTTGGCGGCCGTTCTGCACCCGGACTATTCGGTGGACATCATCGACGCCATCCCCCACCGGATGACCTGGGACGAGTTTGAGCAGCTGCTGAAAGAAAAGCGCCCGCGCTACTATGTGACGCAAGTGACAGCGCCTACACTGACCAACGACATGCGTGGCACCTTCCTTGCCCGCAGTCTGGGAGCCAAGACCATCGCCTTTGGCACACACGTCACCCCTATGCCGGTGCAGACCATGGAGGCCTTTCCCACTCTGGACTACATACTCCGCGGCGAACCGGAACTGACGTTGCGGGAGCTGGTCGACACGCTGGAAGCGACAAAGGGACAAGGGCAAACCGCAAAGGAGCCACCGCACGAACCCGAGCTCTGGGAACGGTTGCTGAGGATGTTTACCGAAGCAGACCCAGACTGGCAGCCCGCCTGGAAAGCCCAGCCAACACAGCCGCTGGCGGCCATCAAGGGACTGGTCTGGCGGGCGCCGCCAGGCGATACGGGCCAAGATGGCCAGATTCGCATCAACCCCGACCGGCCTTTCATCCGCAACCTCGATGACCTGCCCCTGCCGCTGCATCACCTGCTGCCTTGGAAAAAGTACCGGGCACCGAACATCCGCGGACCCTACACCTTTATCGTTCCCAGCCGGGGGTGTCCTGCCGGCTGCAAGTTCTGCATCAAGCACGTCAGCTACCAGCACTCGGTGCGTGTCCGTTCGCCGGAGAACGTCATCGAGGAGCTCAAACTCCTGTGGGGCTTGGGGCTGCGCAACGTGCACATGTACGCAGACCTGTTCACCGTCAACCGTGAGCAGGTGTTGGGCATTTGCGAGGGCATGATCCGTGAAGGACTAGAGTTCCAGTGGACCTGTAATAGCCGGGTAGATTATGTAGACCAAGAGATGTTGCAGATGATGGGCAAGGCCGGCTGCTGGCTGATCGCGTGGGGCATTGAGAGCGCCAACGAACAGATCCGCAAGCGGGTCCGTAAGGGCACAACGGACGAGAAAATCATCAGGGCCTTGAATTGGAGCGGAACCGCCGGGATCATGAACTGGGGCTACTTTATCATCGGCCTGCCTGGCGAGACGGAAGAGACAATTCGGCAGACGATCGACTTTTCGAAAAAGCTGCCGCTAGATCTGGCACTGTTCCACATCGCTGCACCCTATCCGGGCACCCCTTTCTTCTTTGACGTAGTGGAGAACGACTGGTTCCGACCCGGCACCACTTGGGAAGAAGTGGACATGGACGAATCTACCGTGCTGGACTACCCGGGCCTGCCGGCAGAGCGGATCGAGTATTGGGCGCGTCGCGCCTTCCGCGAATGGGCCTTGCGGCCCAAGCCGTTGTGGACTTTTTTGAAGAGCATGAACAATTGGGAAGCAGCCAAATCCGCGATTAACGTAGGGTGGCAAGCCCTGGGCTGGATGCGATGAAGCTACCGCAGAAAACGGTAGAACCAATGAGCATATCCCGGAGACGACGCAATGCAGTCTAGAGTCAGGATCCTAAGAAAACTCAAACCACCTAGGGTTGTACGGCCCTCCGGTATCACAGCAGCACGCGTATCTCTGCTTCTTCTGGTCAGCGCGATCGCAATCCTGCTGTTGATAGAAAGAGTCTTATTCCCGCTGACTGTGGATGACGCCTACATCTCATTCCGCTACTCGGACAACCTGGCTCGTGGGCACGGCCTGGTTTGGAATATCGGTCAAGATCCAGTCGAAGGTTACACCAATTTTCTGTGGGTGCTCCTGGGAGCCTCTGTCGTCAAGTTGGGTCTGCCCTTGCCGCTCAGCATGAAAACGCTGAGCATAGGCCTGAGCATACTTACACTCATGTTCATGTATTGGACAACACGAC
>JASFTJ010000462.1:0-3303 GCA_050053615.1 Anaerolineae bacterium
TGGAGGCTCTGGACATCATCATGGAAGCAGGACATTCGCGGATCCCGGCTTACAAAGAGACCATCGACAATGTGCAGGGCGTGCTCTATGCCAAGGACCTGCTCCCCTATCTGAGCCAGGGCCGGACCGAAGTACCGCTCAAGAGCATCCTGCGCGAGGCTTACTTTATCCCCGAGACCAAAAAAGCGAGCGATCTACTTCCTGATCTCCAACAGCGACGGGTGCACATGGCCATCGTGGTGGACGAGTACGGTGGCATGGCTGGTTTGGTCACTATCGAGGACCTGCTGGAAGAGATCGTCGGGGAAATCCAGGACGAGTATGACACTGAGGAACCGTTTGTCGAGTTCATCAGTGACACCGAGTACGTCTTTGACGCCCGTGTGGACCTGGATGATCTGAATCGGTTGATGAACGTGGCGCTGCCTACGGACGAGAGCGATACGCTGGGCGGCTTTATCTACACCGAATTGGGCAAAGTGCCGGTCGTGGGCGACTGTGTGACCTTTCGCGATCTGGGTTTCACCGTAGAGTCGGTGGCGGGACGGCGCATCAAAAAGGTCCGCGTCGAACGACAGGCGGCCCTGCTCGTCGAGGAGCAGGAGAACGCTGGTGTGTCTGCCACTGCCAATGACAACGGAAGGGGACTGTAACGTCATGACCAAAGGCGAAGTCGAAGCCTCAGAGCTGGTAGCTCTCGCGAAGAAAGCGCGCGAACAGGCCTACGCTCCCTATTCCAACTTTGCGGTGGGGGCAGCTCTGTTGGGTCGATCCGGGCAGGTGTACCTGGGCTGCAATGTGGAAAACGCGGCCTATCCGCTCTGCACCTGCGCCGAGCGGACGGCTGTGAGCAAGGCCGTGTCAGAGGGCGAGCGGGAGTTCGAGGCCATCGCTGTGGTGACATCCACCGGCGCGACGCCCTGCGGTGCCTGCCGGCAGATTCTGCACGAGTTCAGCGGACTGGATGGCGATTTGCAGGTGCTCGTCGCCGACACCGCAGGGCGTATCCGTACCTTCACCCTCGCCGAATTGCTGCCGCAGGGATTCACACCGGACCAGTTGGGAGAATTGAAATAACGGGCCGGTCCCGTTCAGTCAGGGCAATGGCTCGAACTTTATGACGCGCTGGCCGTCTGTGTCGGTCACATAAATGTACCCGTCGCTGTCGACCGCGATACCGGTGGGAAGGCTGAACGCATTGTTGTCAAAGCCGTAGAGACCGAAGGTTGCCAGTAGCTCTCCCTCGCTGCTGAACACGATCACCAGGTAGCCCTCCGGGTCGGTCACGTACACTCGGCTCTGGTTGTCCACGGCCAGGTAGGGTTTGTTGACCACCGACTCGCCGTACCAGCCTTTTACCGGCCATTCGCGCAAGAACTCATAGTCGCCATCATAGACCTGGATCCGCTGGTTCCAGGTGTCGGCGACGTACACGCGAAGTGCGCCGTTCGCCTCTAGGTCAAGGCCCACCGGCTCCTCAAAGTAGCCGGCCAGGATGCCGCCGCCACCCCATTGGTGCAGCAAATTGCCCTGCTGATCAAAGACCATCACCCGCTTGTTGCCTGTGTCGGTGACAAACACGCGCCCTGATCCATCCACCGTGATGTCACGGGGGCCGTAGAACAGTTCCTCGGCGCTGTCCGTTTGACCGTAGGCGCCCCATTTGCGCAGAAAGTTGCCGTCGGCGTCAAACATCTGGATGCGGTGATTCCAGGTATCGGCGACATACACGCGTCCTTCGTCATCCACTGTGACCCCCCACGGCTCCTGGAACTGACCGTCACCGTACGCCAGTGGTCCATCGCCATCGGGATCCGTGCAACCGTGGCCGCTCTGCAGGTTGCACTGCCTTCCCCACTCGCGCAAGAAGGATCCCTCTGAGTCAAAGACCTGGATGCGGTGATTGTCCGAATCCGCGACATAGATGTTTCGATCCGGCCCGACAGCGATGCCTCGTGGATGGTTGAACTGACCGGGTTCAAAGCCTACTTTGCCCCACACTTGTACTGAATTCAATGCCATATGCTTCTCGGTGTAGGGGTCAGGGGGAAGTTCTACGACCTCCGGCGGCGCAGCCCCAAAGTCCCAGATCTGCTGAGCCACATCCTTGCGCAAGTACATATAAAAGTTGTGCACATGGTACCAGTCGTCCGGTGTGTGTGGATACTTGCGGTAATATAGGATGTTCCACAGAATTTTACGTTTTTCGGGAGAGGTCAAGATGTTGCGAATGCGCTCCCAGGTGAGGTTCATGTACTGCTGGTTGGGCCACCACACCAGTCGCCGTTGGAAGCGATAATACCGATCGCCCAGATAGGGCTTGACCTTGGCGTCGATCTCGGAACTGGCCAGGACGACGGGCACGTCCAGTTTCTCGCGGCTGGGTGTCGTGCCGTAGAACTGACGGTTGGGATACTCTCGCATGTACCATTCCAGCGGCCACGAGATCTCGCTATCGTAGGCTACCTCCATCATCTTGTCGCCGACGGTACGCCGCGAGATGTCGGCGACCTCATTCATGGTCAATTTGACGCCGGGCGCACCGTGGGCATAGACCAACAACTCGGTGGCATAATCATAGTTGATGTAGGCCGCCAGCCAGGCAAAACGCACGGTAAAGAGCGAAAGGAAGACGAGCGCCGTTGCAAAGGCGACCAGCAAAGAGCGACGGGCCCCCAGCCGACGTGCGACGATCCCTGTGAGAACGAGTAGAAGCAGGGTTACGAACAGCGCGGCAAACCAGTTGCCCGTCTCCTGAAGCTTGGATAACGAAAGCCCCTGGAACGGTTGCTTCGTCACCAGGGTGTACAGGCCAAAGAGGGTGATAGGCAGCAGCAAGGCGAGCAGAGCTCCACCCCGGCGCCACATCGCCCGCCAGTCGAGGCGCGCCAGCAAGTCACCGGCGAACCTGCTGGTGAGGACGATCATTGGCAGGGCGGGGTGGACGACCAACCAGGGCATCTTTTCCCCGGCCCAACTATAGATGAACAGAGTGCTGATGGTCCAAAAGATCAGAAAAGCGTCAAAGAGGTCAACGGATGGATCATCGCTGTGTTGTTGGTCAGAGCCCGGTTGCAGCCCGCGAACAAGGTAGTATACGGTGGCGACCAAGCTGAATAGCAGCGGCACAAACTCGTACATGATCAGCACGAGAAAGTAATAGTACCATGGCTGGCCGCCGCGCTGGACCTCCTGCTGAGCGAGCCAGTAGCTGATCGAGCCAAAGATGCCGGTCCCCAGTCCGACCGGGTTGGTGAAAAAGGTCGTAAACAACAAGGCATAGATGATAAAGGCTACGATAGC
>JASFTJ010000463.1:0-3299 GCA_050053615.1 Anaerolineae bacterium
GCGTCGTTTACACCATCACCCACCATGGCCACCGCATCATACTGCTCTAGCAGCGATTCGACAGCCCGGACTTTGTGCTGGGGAAGCAACTCGGCTTGTACGTCGTCCACCCCGGCGGCCTGGGCGGCATGGACCGCATCGCACAGCGGGCTGTCAACCAAGTCTGGATCGCTTTCGTGGATGAAGGTATGCGTGCCTACAGTCACGCTGTGACCGTCCACCTGACCGCGCACCCCCCTGCCGGTGAGCGCTTCCACCTCCTCTGCAGCAGGCAGCGCCGAGACCACACCCTGCGCCTCCGCAGCTTGAATGATCGCCTGGGCCAGCGGATGCTCGGAACGACGCTCGACAGCCGCCGCATCGGCCAGCATCTGCCGACAATCGGGGCAGTCCTGCCAGCTCAGCCCCTGTGGGTGGTTCACGCAACGCATGTCCACCACCTGCGGTTTCCCAGCGGTCAGCGTGCCCGTCTTGTCAAAAGCGATGACCCGCAACGCGCCAAGGGATTCCAGGTAGGCGCCGCCTTTGACCAGCACGCCAGTCCGCGCCGCGCTGGCGATAGCGCTGACGATGCTGACTGGCGTGGAAATGACCAGGGCGCAAGGACAGGCGATGACCAACAGCACCAGCGCCCGATAGAACCAATCGCCAAAGAGGGCGCCAAAAGCGCCCGCGCCGACCAGCCAGCCGATCAGGGGCGGCAGGAAGGCGATCCCGGCCGCCATGGCAATCACTGCTGGCGTATAGACCCGGGCGAAGCGATCCACAAAGCGCTGGGAGGGCGCCTTCTGGGCCTGGGCCTCCTCGACCATCTTGATGATACGGGCCAGAGTCGTATCTGCAGCCCGACGGGTGATACGCACGGTAAGGGCCCCTTGGCCATTGACCGTTCCGGCATAGACCTCAGCGCCCGGCGTTTTTTCCACCGGCACACTCTCGCCGGTGATGGGCGCCTGGTTCACTGCCGATGCGCCGGTCAACACAACACCGTCCATAGGGATCCGCTCGCCGGGGCGCACGGCAATGCGATCGCCGACGCTCAGTTCCTCAACCGGTACCTGCTCCTCCCGGTCGCCGTGTAGCACCGTCGCCTCTCGGGGAGAAAGGTCCATCAGCCCGCGGATGGCGTTGCGTGCACGGCCCATGGTGTAGCTCTCCAGGGTGTTGCCCAGGGAGAAGAGAAACATGGCCACTGCACCTTCCGCCCACTCACCGACGAAAATCGAGCCGACGGCAGCGGTGGTCATCAGAGCGTTCATATCCAACGAGCGGGCCGTCCGCAGGGCCGCCCAGCCGGAGCGGGCGATGTAGAATCCGCCGACGACGATGGCTGCAATATAAACGGCAGCAACAGCTGGCTCCAGCACGCCCAGCAGCCGCATCACAACGGCCACGCCGATCAGCAGTCCAGAGCCCACGGTGGTCAGGTCGCGCCGCCGCCGCCAGAGGCGCTGCCGCCAGTTCTCGGCCCCCGCAGGCTCCTCCGACACCTCGGCCCGCAGTGAGTAACCCATCTGCTCAGCCACTCGTTCCAATGTCGAGCGGATCGCGACGCTGCCCTGGGGCGCGACGCGCAAGCGGCCCAGCGAAAAATCCACGCTCACACTGTCCACGCCGGGCGTACCGCGCAACGCCTCTTCGAGGTGAAGCGCGCAATCGGCGCAGTCTAGGCCATCGACGTAATAGACCATTTCACGGGGCGGCGTAGGCTCGCGCACTTGATAGCCCAAGGTCCTCACACGCGACACAATGGCAGCCCGATCTATGCGCTCGGCGTCGTATTCTACGGCCAAGAGGGTGGCGGCGACGTTGGCCGAAACCCACAAGACGCCATCGAGCCGTCCGACGCCGCTTTCCAGCGTTTTGGCGCAGTCGGCGCAGTCCAGCCCGTCGACGTCGAGGGTCTCGTGGCGATAGCGCCACTCCAGGCGAGCCCCCTCCTCGGTGGCAAGGGCCTGAACATAGTCCAGGCTGACCACCCCGGGATCATAGTGCAGGCAGAACAAGGGTGCCTCACCTTCCAGATCGACGTGGGCGACCTCGATGCCCCGGTAGGCCTCGACGCGTTGTTGTAGTCGTTCCGCGCAGGATTCACAGCCGTTGCCGTTTGGCAATAGCAAACGTAGCTCAATTTTGTTCTTTTCGATCATTCCTCACTCGCGATTCTTTGTCGGGCGTTCGAGATTCGACGACTAGCCAAACGGTCGCCAGTCATCAGCGATGGGCGACATGGTCCAGGCTCAGTCGGAACAGATCGGCAACATGGTCATCGTCCAACGTGTAAAAGATCTGCCGGCCCTCGCGGCGCCAACGGACCAGCCGCAGGTCGCGCAGGGTGCGGAGCTGGTGCGACACAGCAGACTGGCTCATGCCGAGAACCGCTGCGAGGTCACAGACGCACAGTTCGGCGTCTGTCAGCAGCGAAACGATACGTACTCGTGTCGGGTCGCTCAGGGCTTTGAAGGTCTCGGCCAGGTGAGCGGCAGTCTCGTCGTTCACAAGGTTAGGCATAGCCATCTGAACAAGGCCCTCGTGGATATAGGCTTTATTCACAGCCCCCTCCAATCACATGAACATTTGCTCATATATTCAAATATACCACATCTAAGTCAGTCTGTCAAATCGGCAGCTCTACCGGGATCATATCCTGCAAGCAAGAGCCCTGCTGATCAGTAGGGCATCAGGCCACGCTTTGAGCTGCGGTCACAGGGGGAACTTGGCGATGAGCTCGTCCGAGGGTTGACCTCGGCAGGGATTGCCCTTCACGCCGATTTCAACACAAAAAAGCCGCCACCGAAGTGACGGCCTCCTGCGCCGCTCAGATGGGTCATTGGGCGAACAGCGTCTCAAAGTCCCCGTCGAATTCCTGTAAGAACTGGTGGATATCCAGCACATCGTCAGCGGTAATGGGCAGCCACTGGTCTGCGACTTCCATTTCCTCCGGTGTCAGGTCCATGAGCAGCCCAGGTTTGGCATCCAAGCGCAAGAATACGACCACATGCCCTGAACTGCCGCAATGGCGACATTCGATGCCCAATACCCAAACATCCTGCCAGCGGTTGACCAGGACAAAGTCATGGAGGTTGAACTGCTTCCCGCACTCCACACAGCGAAGCCGAGTCACGAGTTTGAGGACTAGACGCCGTTTTTCATTCTCATCCAAGGGGCCCCTTGACTTCATCGCTCCCTGTTCCATAGACCAACACCGCCTTCTAAAATCTACTCTTCGCGCTCAATGACGACTGTGACTTTGGCTTCCGCTTCAGGCGCCAGCCGCACAGTGACGGCGTGGGTGCCCA
>JASFTJ010000464.1:0-3296 GCA_050053615.1 Anaerolineae bacterium
ACCGCCCGGCGGCAGTCCTCAGCCTGGCTCACATCCCCGACCAGGGGAAGAGATTGTCCCCCTTTGCCCTGGATTTCCTCAGCGACAGCCTTCAGGTCGCCCTCGGAGCGGGCTATGAGGGCCACATTCGCCCCCAATTGGGCTGTGATCCGGGCCGTGGCCGCCCCCAGCCCGCGC
Organism: Anaerolineae bacterium; assembly: GCA_050053615.1. GTDB lineage: Bacteria > Chloroflexota > Anaerolineae > JAAYZQ01 > JAAYZQ01 > JASFTJ01. Next base: position 178 of record JASFTJ010000464.1, read on the forward strand.
GACGCGCCGCTGACCAGGACAGTCGAATTCGTCATCTGTAGTCTCTCTCCAAAACTACTCTCACGACTCAGCTCAATGCCGCCTTGATAGCAGGCAAGGCCTGTACCGCAGCCTGCCGACCCAAGGCAACTGACTCTTCCCCCTTCGACAGACGCACGATGCTGGCCAATCCCCAGAAGGGAAGGGGAATGTATACGTCAGCAGTAGCCGGATCGTCGCCAGCTTTGATGAGAAGGTGCTCGATGGCCGTGATCGCGGTGCTCAGCAACCCCTTGGGGCGATCGCCCGGGGGCGCGGCCAGCCCCACGGCGAGGACAATATCCGCGCCCAGGTCACGGACCACCGAGATAGGTAGGTTGTTGATCATACCGCCATCCACGAGGAACCGGCCGTCCAACTCCAGCGGCGTCACCACGCTGGGCACCGAGCAACTAGCCCGCACGGCAGGTGCAAGTCGTCCCTCCCGCAGGATCACCTCCTCACCCGTCACCAGGTCGGCGGCTACGGCCGCGTAAGGGATCTCTAGTTCGGCGAAGGTGAGGTCGCCAAGGAGACGGATGATGTAGGGTTCCATCCTGGCAAAGCTCACCAAGCCGTTGCGGGGCCACGCCGGCCGGGCAACATCCCGCCAGCGAATCTTTAGGGCCAGGTCCAGCAGCCGACCGCCGCGTAGACCAGCTGCGTAGGCAGCCCCCACCAGCGAACCGACGCTGGTCCCGGCGACACAGTCCACCGGCACTCCTTCTTGTTCCAGCACCTGGATGACGCCCAGGTGAGCAAAGCCCCGCGCCCCTCCGCCGCCCAGGGCTAGCCCCACGCGCCTTCGGTCCAATGTTTGGCTCAACTCGCCCATAAATCCTCGGCAATCTCTGGCAAGCCCAGGTCGATCAGCATCTGGCGGGAGGGCTTGCCCGTCTCCCAATCCCAATCCCGCGCAGCATAGTACTCCTCGATCAGCCTCTCCATGTGCGGCGTCTGGTCCTCCGAACCGTTGGACATGGGGATGAGCAGTCGCTGGGGCAGTCGGTCATGGCCCCGCCGCACTCCGAGGTGGTTGTTGAAGGCCCGTTTGAGATGAAATACTCGCTGGCCTGCGCGATGCCACCACGCTACATCCGACGACTGACCGGTGGCCGCCGACAGCAGCCGAGCCAGCACCGGCGCTGTAGGATTGACGAACACACACATGATGGCGCTGTTGTACAGAGTGCGCCAGTCCTGAAGGCGCGCAGCAACAGGGGCCTTGCCCCGCGTGTTGAAACGGCCGGTAGGCACGATGCCCACTTCCTCTATCGCCACGCCCATATCTATGAGGTACATGTCGCCCTGCATGTGGCAGGCTCCACGGGGCGACGTCGCATAGACCACCGCCATACCCGAGAAGGCGCGAGGGTCCCAAGCCGGCAACTCCAGACCCTTCACGTGTACAGCCAAGTCTTCGGCGCCATAGCGGGCGGCAAGTCGCTTGGCGCCATCGGCGAGCACGTCTCCAAATCCGGTCCGCCGGGCGATCATCTCCAAGAGGGTATGAGCTGTTTCGATATCGCCCCACTTTAGGGGCAGACCGCCCGTGTCCCCAGCGGTGATGAATCCGCGGTCGTACAACAGATAGGCCAAGGCTATGGACGACCCAGCGCTGATGGTGTCGAGGCCATAGCGATTGCATAGATGGTTGGCATAGGCGACGCCCGGCAAGTCGTCCACTAGCAGCAGAGAACCGAGCATGCCGATCGTTTCGTACTCCGGCCCGTCCACCACCTCTACTTTGTATGGCGTGTCCCTCAGCGTCACCTCCCGACCGCAGGCCACCAGACATCCGTAACAAGGCACAGGTCGGACCAAGATGGTGTCCATTATACTGGGACCACTCAAGTGGGTAGCTTCCTCAAAGGTGGGTTGGGTCCAGTATTTGTTGGGGAAGGCGCCCCACATGATGCTCATGTCTACCAGATTAGCGGTGCCCATCTCGCGGAGGATCTGGGTGATAATGTCATCCTTGATGATCTGGATCGCCTGCGTGACCGTTTGGCGAAAGGTCTCTTTGTCAGCCAGGGGAACACGCTGGGCGCCACGCAGGGCGATGGCTTTCAAGTTCTTGGAGCCCATCACCGCCCCCATGCCGGTGCGGCCTGCTGCGCGCCCGTGGTCATTCATGATTGCGGCATAGAGAACTTGATTCTCCCCGGCTGGGCCAATGCTGGCCACCCGAACCTTTTGATCGCCGAGCTCGTCGCGCAGGCGCTGCTGGGTTTCGTAGCAATCCAGACCCCAAAGGTGGTCCGCATCATGGAGGGCAGGGGGTTGATCCTCGAGGATGGACAGCCACACCGGCTTCTCCGACCGACCGCGAACTACAATGCCATCGTAGCCAGAGAACCTTAGTTCTGCACCCCAGAAGCCGCCAGAATTGGATTCGCCCCAAAGGCCGGTCAACGGCGAAAGGGCACAAACCTCGTGACGCCCACAAGAAGGCGCACGGGTGCCCACTAGCGGGCCGGTCATGAACATCAACGTGTTTCCCGGGCCCAGAGGGTTGGTTTCCTGTGCCAGTTCATCGTACAGGTAGCGCGCCGCGTACCCCGCTCCACCAACGAAATCCTGAGCCAGGTTGAGGTCTAGAGGCTCGTCTTTCAGCTCGCCGGTGGTCAGGTTCACAACCAGCAACTTGCCCATGTAACCGCCCATAATGTCATCCTTTCTGCAGTGTAGTGGGCCATAATCTGCGCTCCGTTGCACGACCTTGTCGATTATAGCACAGAAGAAAGATTAAGACAATGCGCACGTACGGCGCGAGACGCAAAGGTGGGCAAATCGTGGTTGGCACGATGTACTCACCACAGCCGACCAAGAAAGCCACAGTCAAGGGGAGAGCAAAGACTACCCAACTGGATGCTGCGCGGAGAAAAGATCAGCGGGAACTCAAATGGTCTATCCGTACAAGACCCGCCGCGAACTACGGCGGCATTCTTCATTCACGCCCCAAGATCGCCTGGAGTGTTTTGAAAAACTGGAGAATAAACAAACCACCAACGACAATGCCGGCCAGGACGATCTTGGTGGCATCCTCGGTCTCTTCAAAGTACACATGCTCCGGCTCGACCACAATCACGCCCAGGGGT
>JASFTJ010000465.1:0-3294 GCA_050053615.1 Anaerolineae bacterium
AGACATGGCCGAGGCGCAAGCCCTGGTCGAATCGGGCCAGATCGACCTGGAACCCTGCCACCACCACCAGGCCGTGGGGCCAATGGCGGGCGTCATCTGCCCCTCGATGTCGGTCTATATCCTGGAGAACAAGACGCACGATTCGGCTGGGCTCACCGCAGGCGGCAACAAGTCGTACTCGAACTTGAATGAGGGCTACGGTAAGGTGCTGCGCTACGGCGCCTACAGCGACGAGGTCCTCGACCGCCTGCGCTGGATGGAGGACGTCATGGCCCCGGTCCTTGCCGACGCCCTGCAAGCCAGCGGCGGGCTCGACATCCGCGCCCTGCTCGCTGAGGCGCTGCACATGGGCGACGAGGGCCACAACCGCAACAAGGCCGGCTCGATCTTGTTCACGGCCAAGCTGGCGCCGTTCATCGCCAAGGCCGCGCCCAAGCCGAAGGTCGCCGCCGACATTCTCAAAGCCCTGGGCGACAACGCCCTGAGCGTGCTCAACCCGGTCATGGCCGCCTGCAAGGGCATGGCCGACGCGGCCCACGGCGTCGAGGGCAGCACGATTGTGACCGTCATGGCCCGCAACGGCACCGACTTTGGCATCCGCGTCAGCGGCCTGGGCGACCGCTGGTTCACTGCTCCGGTGGCCACACCTGATGGCCTCTACTTCCCCGGCTTTACGGCCGAGGACGCCAGCGGCGACATCGGCGACAGCACCATCACCGAGACGGCCGGCATCGGCGGCTTTGCCATGGCCAGCGCGCCGGCCATCGTCACGTTCGTGAGCGGCACGCCTAAGGACGCCATCAACGCCACGCTGGAAATGTACGAGATCACCGCCGCCGAGCACAAATTGTTCACTATCCCGCCCCTCGACTTTCGGGGCACGCCCACGGGCATCGACATCCGCAAGGTGGTCGAAAAGGGCATCACGCCCCGGGTCAACACGGGCATTGCCCACAAGGACCCCGGCGTCGGTCAGGTGGGCGCCGGGCTGGTCCGCCCGCCGATGGCGATGTTTGAGGAGGCGGTGGTGGCGTTTGCAGAAAAGTACGGGTTTTAGAGAACAGAAAGCAGGGAAGTAGGTATCAGGGAATCAGGTATCGGGTGTTGGGAAGGAGAGGACCTGATACCTGATACCCGATTTCCGGCTCCCCAATGACAAGGAGGAACCGCATGAACCGCGAGCAATTCATCAAAACCCTGGCCGACGCCAAGCTGTACGATTTGACCCAGGGGTGCAGCATCTTTACGCCGCCGTGGCCGGGCGACAAGGCGCTGGAGATCCACTTTTTCAAGCGCGTCACCGGGGCCTACGGCGGCGGCTTGGGGGCCAACGGCCAGTTGATCCGCTGGAGCAACAGCGTGGGCACGCACTTGGTGGGTGAGACCGCCTTCCACTCCGGGGCGCGGGCCATCGCTGACATCTCGCTGACCGACCTGTGCGGGCCGGGCGTCGTGGCCGACATCTCGGACCTAGTGTCGGATTACAGCCTCTACACGCCAGAGATGATCACGTCGCGGGCCGACGTGCGCAAGGGTGATATCCTGATCATCAACACCGGCTACCACCGCTACTCGTGGGACCAGCCGGACGTGTTCAACCCCAAGGCTCAGGGCGGCGTCGAGTCGAAAGAGTTTGGCTTCCTGGTGCGCCACCCGGGCCCCTCGCCCGAGTTCTTCAAGTGGGCGATGGACATGGAACTAAAGGTCATCGGCGTGGACTGTGGCTGCGCCGAGCATCCGATGAACACCAACTTGCGCTACATGCACGCCAACGAGTTCGAAAAGGCCGAGGCCAAGCTCCAGGCCGAGTATGGCAAGAGCTGGGACGAGATGTTCCCACCTGACGAGTATTACCAGCTGACCCACATCACCATGCCCAAGAACCACCTGCTCCTGGCCGAGTCCATCGTCGGCGACATTGCCCAGTTGAGCAACCAGCGGGCCTGGATCATGATTATGCCCATTCCGTTCATGGAGGTCGAGTCGGCCTGGTCGCGGGTGGTGGCCATGCAGCCGCCCGACGGCATGAGCGACGACGACTTTTTCCAGGTGATGGGCTCGGCCCAGATGTTGGACCTGACGCTGCCCTTTAGCGTCCAGGTGCCCCAGTGGGCCAATTACGAGCCGCTGTCGGTCAAGTACATCAAGCGTGTCGGCGGGCAGTATTTTGGCCTGGGCCGCAACAGCTCGATGTGCAAGGCCAGCTTCCACCTGGCAACCCACATGGACGGCGAAAAGCACTTCTGGCCGGCGGGCCGGACCATCGGCGAGGTGCCACTGGAGGAGTGGGTCGGCCCGGGCGTCATTGCCGACATCTCGCACCTGGTGAGTGATGCCAGCGTCTATACGCCCGAGATGATCGAGTCGGTGGTCGAGGTCCGCGAGGGCGACATCCTTATCACCAAGACTGGCTGGCACAAGTATGGTTGGAACAGCCCCGACTCGGACGAATTTCGCTACATGATCCGCCACCCCGGACCCTCGCCCGACTTTGCCCGGTGGTGCGTGGACAAAAAGCTCAAATGGCTGGGCGTGGATGCCGTCAGCCAGGACCACCCGATGAACACGATTCAGCGTGTCTGGCATCCCAAGACCTTTGAGGAGGCCAACCGCAAGCTCATCGAGGCCTTTGGCAAGGACTGGGACGAGATGTACCCGCTGGACGAGTTTTACCAGGACACCCACCTCAACCTCTTCCCAAAGAAAATCGTCCACGCCGAGAACCTGGGCGGCGACATTGCCACGGCGCCCAGCGGCCGCTACTACATCGGTTGCTACCTGCAGAAGGGCATGGAGTGCGCCTCGATGTGGGGGCGGTTTGTGGCCTGGAAAGAGGAGTAGATTGGTAAACCTGGATACTGATAGATTGGGTACGACTCCCCATCTACCAACCTGCCAATCTACCCATCCACCAACCCACCAATGATACTCGTAACGGGTGCGGCGGGCAAGACGGGGCGAGCCGTGATCCGGGCGCTGGCGGCTCGGGGCGCGGCGGTGCGGGCGCTGGTGCACCGGTCCGGGCAGGTCTCAAAGGTCGAGGCGCTGGGCGCGGAGACCATCGTCGGCGACATGCGCGACGGGGTAGCGATGGACCGGGCGGCGCGGGGAGCGCACGCGGTCTATCACATCTGCCCCAACGTCAGCCCTGACGAGGTAACCATCGGCCAGACCGCCATTACCGCCGCCCGGCGAGCCGGGGTGGAGCATTTCGTCTTTCACTCGGTGCTCCATCCCCAGGTCGAGGCCATGCCCCACCACTGGCTCAAGATGCGCGTCGAAGAGTTGCTGTTC
>JASFTJ010000466.1:0-3285 GCA_050053615.1 Anaerolineae bacterium
AGGCGCTGGTCGCTGATCTGAGTGGTCACCAGCAGCGCGGCGAGTCCTTCGGTCTGTACACCTTTGCCAGTGATCTGGGGGCCGTGCTTGGACCGCTGGTCGGAGGTTGGCTCTACGATCAGGTCGGCCACACCGTGCCGTTCTACTTCACAGCCGCCTTTGTCTTTGTCGGCGCGCTGCTCATTGTGTTCTTGGTCCACGATCCGGCCCGCTCAGAGCTCACGCAGCAGCATCCACACCCCGACCAGGGTCAGGATGCCGCCCACGCCAGCAAAGATCAGGCCGACCAACAGCCCGGTAGGATCACCTCCGCTGAATAGAGAAGTCGCGACCGCTAAACCAACGACGAAAAAGGCAAAGCCGAACGAAGCGACAAACATCGCCGGTTGACTGTACAGAGCGCGCAACCACTCGTACCTCACCGCTACCAAGACGATCGTGCCTAGGAACACAGCCAGTTGCAAAAGGACGAACCAGCCCGGTTTCACTGTCAGGCCAAACATGAGGGGCAGGCCACCGAACACAACGCCCCATAGCAGCAAAAAGCCACCACGAAGCAAACGCTGGAACCCAGAACCACCGTCCACGATCCGGCGCAGGGCAACCCCCACGGCTGCGCCCCCACCCACGTGAAATGGCAGCAAGAACGCGATGAGGAAACCAACCGGCGTCTCTTCCATCAAGTCTCTCCCCCTATGGTGACTGTGCGCAGCACGTCGCCAATGTGACCCACACCTTGCAGCGCGCGACAGGCCCTATAGGCAACGCGGAGCGGCACTTCCAGGGCCAGTGCAATTGGTTCACAGCGCAGGCACCTGCGCCTATCTCCCTGATGCCAGTCCAACCCTTTGCCTGTCGCCTATTATACTACGCTCGACGCTACAGAGCAACACAAGTGAGTCTGTCAGAGCAAGACAGATAGCAGTAGAAATCTCATCCCTAGGCAGTACTCCCTGATTAGCCCCGAAAACAGACACTCGGTGTATTGCCAATTACCAAGAAATTTGTTATACTGCATTTGGACTCTGAGGACAACTATCAAGATGTCCCCGAATCAACTAGGGAGCAGAGATGAGTGGCGAAAAGATCTTGATCATTGATGATCGGCGGGAGAACCTTCTCTTTCTGGCTAACAGTGTCCTAAGACCAGAGGGCTACAAGGTCATCACAGCCATGGACGGCAAACAGGGCTACGACAAGGCCATGGCCGAGCGGCCCGATCTGATCATCACTGATCTAAAGATGCCCCGCATGTCGGGGCTGGAGTTGATCTCTGCGCTGCGCAAGGAGGGTAACTTTGCCCCCGTCATCCTGACCACCTTCTACGGTTCAGAGCAGGCAGCCATCCAGGCCTTCCGGCTGGGCGCCAAAGACTATATCATCAAGCCCTACGAAGTCAAAGAAATGCTCGACTCAGTGGAGCGCGCGCTGATCGAGCAACGACTGCGCCGCGAGTCCATGGACCTGAAGGAAGGAGCAGAGATCAGGCAACACCTCGAGGAGCGGGTGCGCCAGTTGCACAGCCTGTGCGGCATTGGCAAAGCAGTGACCGGATTGCATGACAGCAGTGAAATGATGCGTGTCGTGGTCGAAGCGGCCATCTACCTGACCGAGGCTGAGTGTGGTCAGATCTTTTTGATCAACCCCCAAACAGAGCAACTAGAACTCCGCGCCGTACGAGGCCCCTCCGACGCACGAGCCAGATGTGTGCAACAGACCGGCGCCGACCAAACCGCCCAGAAGGTCGCACAGACCGGAAGCCCTCTCATCGCCCAGCGGAGCACAGGGCGCCGGGCCAAGGTTCCGCGCTTGGCAGTTCCCCTCCGAACAAATGAACAGATCATTGGCGTACTGGGCGTAGACGCCAAGGCCGATCGATCATTTAACGACAATGACCGCTATCAGATGGGCATCCTGGCCGACTTTGCCGCCGTGGCAGTGATCAACACCCAACTGCTCGAGGACCTGAAAAGCCAGATCGGGGCCTCATCCATGGAGGCAAGCTCGGAATCCGAACAGAAACCGGGACGCTCATGCGCTCCCATCCTCACGGAAAGCGCCACCGAGGCCGAGCGGCTATCGCGGGAACTGCGAAATCTGGCCTCTGCAGCTCAGGTACTGGCCGCCAAGCTTCAAGTGCAAAGCGGCGCCGATTAGGCGTTGGACAGGGCAAGGCCCCGCAGAGGGGCTTTTTTTCTTGCCAAAAGCGACCAACCCTGTCCAATTCTTTTACAAGGCACATGAGTTCGAGTATAATGGGCACCTATGTGCTCGCGCTGTGGCTGGACAGACCGCAGAACATCATCGTAGGCCGGTTGGGTGAGTTCCGCTTCCCTGCAGGATGGTATCTGTACGTCGGCAGCGCCCTGGGTCCTGGTGGTTTGCCAAGTCGGTTGGCGCGGCATCTGCGCCGAGTCGGTGCAGACAAGCAAGCGCATTGGCACATAGATTACTTGCGGGAGGCGACTGCCTGGATTGGAGCCTGGGGGCGGACCTGCGACCAGCGATGGGAATGCACCTGGTCGGTCGCATTGCGCAGCTTGCCCGATGCCAGGATCGTAGCGCCGGGGTTCGGTGCTTCCGATTGTGACTGTCCAGCTCACCTTGTGCACTTGTCGACGCTGCCGGATAGCCAGTGGTTCATCGACACCTTGGGCGCCAAAAGGATCATCGTGAAGGCAAAAGACCTCAACAAACTGTTGGAAGCTTTGACCACGGGCAGTGATGAGAGCCGCGAAGCAGCCGCGTTGGCATTGGGGCAATTTGGGACGGACGCTGTCGAACCGCTGATAGAGATTCTGACCGGGGGCGCTGCCGATGCCCGCTGGTGGGCAGCCCGAGCCCTGGCCGAGATTGGAGGCGACAGCACAGTTGCGCCACTGATGAACACATTGGGCGACCCTGATCCCGACATGCGCGCCTGCGCAGCCCTGGCCTTGGGTCGGATCGGGGCCGGGGCAGGAGCCTCCGCCTTACAGACTGCCGCTTCAGCGGTGGCCGCCCTGCTGGCGGACGAGAGCGCCTTTGTAGCCAGCATCGCCGCCGATGCTCTGAGCATGATTGGCGAACCGGCGGTCGAAGCACTGACGGAAAAGCTTACCGTAGAGAACCCCCACACCCGGCTGCTCGCGGTGCGAGCTCTAGGCCGTATCAAATCCCCGCATGCCATTGGCCCTCTCTTTGGTCTGCTGGAAGATCCCAGCTACCTAGTACGCTACTATGCCCATGAGGCATTGGAGGCCCTGGGCGTGGGGATGGTGCTCATGAAACCATAATCCAAAAATA
>JASFTJ010000467.1:0-3283 GCA_050053615.1 Anaerolineae bacterium
GCTTTTACTCTTCCAATGATGGAGAGATATCGTGAAAGACACGATACTGATAGCTGAGGACGACGTAGCCCTAAACAGCATGGTGGCTACGGCCTTGCGGCGCAGGGGTTTTCAAGTCCTGTCGGCCACATGTGGGCGTGATGCGCTCAAGTTAGCTTATGAATCACATCCAGATCTTGTTATCCTGGACATTATGATGCCAGAGATGGATGGCTGGCAGGTCTGCGAACGGCTGCGAGAAATGTCGGATGTGCCCGTGATTATGCTGACTGCCAAGGCGGAGCAGCAGGACGTGGTGCACGGTCTCTATCTGGGCGCCGACGATTATATCAAAAAGCCGTTCAGTCTAGAAGAGTTGGTCCTCCGTATCCGCGCGGTGCTACGACGTGTCAAGCAGGGCCAACCGGATGAGACCACGGTCTTCGATGACGGCACACTCAGGATTGACTTGGAGCGCCAGCATGTCTTTCGGCAGGGCAAAATGGTTCATCTCACTCCCACTGAGTATAGGCTTCTGCGCTGTCTCGTGCGTAGGCAGGGTCATGTGATCCCGCACAAAGAGCTGCTCGCCGAAGTCTGGGGGGAAGGCTATCTTGATGCGACGGATATCCTGTCCCTTTACGTCCGTTACCTCCGCGAGAAGCTGGAGGATGATCCGAGTGACCCCCAGTACGTTTTCACCAAGTGGGGGATGGGGTATTGGTTTGGACCGGCCGACGGAGATGCTGCAGCAGAGTCCTCAGATCCGCAAGAGCCGTGAGCCAGACTGGCATTGGTCGGCGTCAAGCAACTGGCCGATGCCGAATTTGACCCTACAGGCCGGTTTCGGGCTCGGGAGATAGCGCGATCGGGCCAGATCGTCTGAGGGTAGAGTCTGACAAGAGAACGGTCCCGTCGGCATAACACCGGCGGGACCGTGGCATGAGGTGGGACGAGCACCCTATGCCACCTCTATTATGCCACAAGAGTCGCAAGCGTGCAAGCGTTGGCAGTTCTGTTTCCGCGGATGTTCTGCTGCGGGAGCCAGGCTGCTTCAGTACGGCATATCATCCCATTTGAACCAAACGGGATCGATGTCGACTTTATTGGGTTTGTTGCTGAGATTCCGCAGATTGACCCCTTGATCGTCCACCACATCCATCACCCAGATCTGTCGCGTGGCCTCGTCGAGCGAGTTGGCCCGGTTGGAATAGAAGGCAATCTTGCGACCGTCTGGCGACCAGGTGGGATGTTTGTCCCACTCCCAGTCGTTCACCGTCAGACGACGTTGGTTCTGGTCTTTGGGATCCATCGTCTTGATATAAATCTCGTCATTGGCGTTCCGGTTGGTCACCCAGGCCAGCCACCAGCCATCCAGGGACAAGACGGGGTCCCAATCTTTGCGATTGTTAACGATGATCATCTCCTGCCGTCCATCCGTAAAGACGCGCATGATATCCGGTCTCCGGCCCCCTACCTCAACCCGCCACGCGCCGTCGGGCGAGGTCCGATCTCGTTTCAGCCCCCAGTAGTAAGCGTTGGGGTTGCACATCGGGGCTTGCCCAGAGCCATTGGGGTTCATGACCCAGACCCGGACTGGCCCGCACGCCCTGCCGGTCTTTTTGTCGCAGCGCTTTTGGCGTTTGAAGCCGATCAGCCCTTTCTTGGCCCGCCGGCAGCTCGGCGCGGGCTTTTTGGTGGGCGTAGGCGTCGCGCTCGGAGTCGGAGTCGGCAACGGCGTGGGCGAGAAGCGCGGCGTGGGCGAGGGAGTCCAGGTCGGTGAGGGGGATGGAGTCGGCGTCGCGGTCGGGGTGCGCAGATACGCAATCTGTTCCAAACCATCGACCGCTTCCGCGCCGGTGGGCTTGATCTGCAGGGCGGCTTGGCACTGAGCCTCAGCCTGATCCAGGAGCGCTTGGGCTGAAAGCTCTGTACAGTAACAGGTGCTGGCTTCGTATAGCTTGTCGCCCACATGATGGTACGTTGGCTCAAGGCCATGTAACTCGCCGAGCGCTTCTGTGGCGCTGGCACAGTCGCCGCGCTCCAGAGCGGCAAGACCCTCAGCATAAAGCGTCGCTCGTTGCCTTTGTCTCTCGACTGTGTCATCTGGCCGCAAGGCCAGAGCCTCATCAAAGTGCTGTATAGCCTGGTCGAACAGTTCCTCGTCCACCAATTCTACACCTGCTTCCCAGTGAGCCATGAAGAGCAGCTCTTGGACTCGCTTGGGTTTGTATTCAGGTGTCTGCTCCTGCAGGGTTTCAAGTGATGTGATCGCCGATTCCCACTGTTGCCCAGCGCAATAGGCTTCTGCTTGAGACAGCACATTGGCCTGGTTCACCTGCGCCTGGGCAGCATCCCGCTGTGCCTGGACATCCTTGTAGTCAGGAGACCGCTCGGCGACCCAGTTGAACTCTTGGAGGGCCGCCTGGTAGTCGCCCTCCTCAAGGGCAGCCGCGCCCAGAGCGTAGTGGGCCGCCAGTGCTCGACCTTCTCGCCAATGCGCGTAGCCCACCAGACCGCCGATCACCAAGAGCAGCAGGAGGACGCCGCCGCCGATCAGTGCATAGCGCCTCCGTTGCTGCTCCGCAAAGGGAGACGCAGCTGGCGCGACGACGCGGGCGCCGCACTTCCAGCAAAACAGATCCCCTGTCCGCAGCCCCGTTCCGCACTGCGCGCAGAAGTGGCTGCCCACGGATGAAGCGTCAGCAGCGGGCGCCTTCAGTGCCGAGCCGCATTTGGCGCAAAACGTTGCACCCTCTTGGGCGCCAGCTCCACACTTTGAACAGTTCATGAGGCACCTCTTACTCTGACCTCGATCCGAGGACATGGTGTATTCCTTGCGTCGTCCGCCAGGAGACGTGCACGTTCCCGGCGGCGTCCAGGGCGACCGACAACATAGGCTCGCCCTATCGGAAAAGATGTGTTTTCGCTGTCATTGCAGAGAGAAGTTTGTATCTGGGACATGGGGCCTCCTTGCGCTAACGCTCTGGCTCTTGTCAACACACTCTGAGGTGATGGCCAGAATCACCTCGAAAGGGGGATTGTTGCACCCAATCGTATAGTGGCATGTAGGGGTGTGTTGTCCAAACATACCGATTATTGCCGTGATCAACTAGGGACCAAGACATGACCGTCGCGGCCTCTTTGAGAGCACGTAGCTGGTTGATTGACAGAACTCAATCCTGACTTGATCGGAAGCAAGAATAGGGCACAGATTTCACGAATTCACACGAACACTCAAGTATGCTTATCCATGAAATGCGTGTCCAGGAAGAGTTGTCAGTGAATCGGGCTTACGGATTCC
>JASFTJ010000468.1:0-3279 GCA_050053615.1 Anaerolineae bacterium
CACGACTTTGCGCGATGGGGCGCAGCGCGAGGGCATCTCTTTTTCGGTGGACGACAAGCTCAAGATCGCCCGGCGGCTTGATCGGCTGGGCATCGCCTACGTCGAGGGTGGCTGGCCCGGCTCCAACCCCAAGGACATGGCCTTTTTTGAGCGGGCGCCCGAGCTGGCCCTGGAGCAAGCCATCGTCACCGCCTTTGGCAGCACCCGCCGCGCCGACACTGCCGTTGAAGACGACGCCAACATCCAGGCACTGGTCGCCGCCGGAACGCAGGCGGTAGCCGTGTTCGGCAAAAGCTGGGACCTGCACGTCCATCACGTGCTGCACACCACGCTGGACGAGAATCTACGCATGATCGCCGACAGCGTGCGCTACCTGAAATCCTTGGGCCGCGAGGTGATTTACGACGCCGAGCACTTTTTCGACGGCTACGCCGCCGACCCAGCCTATGCCCTGCGGACCCTGGCCGCCGCCGCCGAGGCGGGGGCCGATGTGCTGGTCTTGTGCGAGACCAACGGCGGCGCGCTGCCCTCTGCCGTGGCGGCGGTGATGGCCGAGGTGCGGCGGGCGACGACGACGCCGCTGGGCATCCACGCCCACAACGACGCCGAGCTGGCCGTAGCCAACACCCTGGTCGCGGTCGAGGCGGGAGCGGTCCACGTGCAGGGCACCATCAACGGCTATGGCGAGCGCTGCGGCAACGCCAACCTGTGCTCCATCATCCCCGCCCTCCAGCTCAAGATGGGCCACCCCTGCGTCAGCGACGCGCAGTTGCGGAGCCTGAGCGAGACGGCCCGCTACGTCAGCGAGCTGGCCAATCTCAACCTCTTCCCCCACCACCCCTACGTCGGCCACAGCGCCTTTGCCCACAAAGGTGGCATGCACGTCAACGCCCTGCTCAAGTGCGAGGAGAGCTACCAGCACGTGGACCCCGGCCTGGTGGGCAACCGCAAGCGCGTCGTTGTCTCCGAGCTTTCGGGCAAGAGCAACATCGCCTTCAAAGTACAAGAGTTTGGGCTGGCGCTGCCCGACGACAGCGAAAAGACGCGTCAAGTGTTGCAGCGTATTAAGGACCTGGAGAACCGGGGGTTTCAATTCGAGGGGGCCGAGGGGTCGGTGGAGTTGCTGATCCGCCGCGCCCAGCCGGGTTACGAGCCGCCTTTTGAACTGCTCGACTTTCACGTGCTCATCCGCGACCGGGACAATGGCAACATGGCCGCCGAAGCCACGGTCAAGGTGCGGGTCGGCGAGCAGGTAATGCACACCGCCGCCGACGGCAACGGGCCGGTCAACGCCCTGGACGCCGCGGTGCGCAAAGCGCTGCTGCCCTTTTATCCGCAACTGGCCGACGTGCACCTGACCGACTACAAGGTGCGCATCCTCGACGGCGAGGCGGGCACGGCGGCCCAGACACGGGTGCTCATCGACTCGGCCAACCGTCATCGCACTTGGAGCACGGTGGGCAGCTCGACCAACATCATCGAAGCGAGTTGGCAGGCACTGGCCGATAGTTTGGAGTATGCCCTGTTGAACGGCGAGCCCATCGAGTACACTGGGAAGTAGGGAATGCGGGCTGGCCCAATTCCCTACTTCCTACTCTCTACCTTGACAATTCCGACAGTGCAGCTTACAATTGGACGGGCCAAGGGCCTGGTCCCTAGGAAAGAAACGGAGGAGGAGAAGCATGGAACAGGTACAAATCTTTGACGCGACACTCTACGGCGGCGGCCAGTCGCCGGGCGTGGCTCTCAACATCGAGGAGCGGCTGGAGATCGCCCGGCTGCTGGAACAGATGAACGTAGATGCGATCCAGGCGGGATTCCCCATTGCCTCGCCGCGCGAGTTCGAGTCGGTGCAAAGGCTGTCCCAGGCAATCCGGGGGAGCGTCATCTGTGCCCTGGCCCGCGCCCGCGAGCAGGACGTAGATGTCGCAGCGGCGGCGCTCAAGGGGGCGGCCCGACCGCGCATCCAGGTCGGCCTGGGTGTCTCGGACTCGTACGTGGCTGGCAAGCTCAAGACGACGCGCGAGAAAGCCCTGGAAATGGCCATCCAGGCTGTGCGCCACGCCCGCCGCTACGTGGACGACGTGCAGTACTACGCCGCCGACGCCGCCCGCGCCGATGTGGACTATCTCTACCAGGTGCTAGGGGCGGTCATCGAGGCAGGCGCGACGACCGTCAACGTCGCCGACGCCGTCGGCTTTTTCACGCCATCCGAGTGGGGCGCTTTGGTGCGCGGCATCCGCGACAATGTGCCCAACATCGACCAGGCTGTCATCTCGGTGCACTGTCACAACGACTTGGGCATGGCCACGGCCAACGCCATGGAGGCGCTGGTCTACGGCGCGCGCCAGGTCGAGTGCGCCGTCAATGGCATCGGCGAGCGGACCGGCACGGCCCGCCTGGAGGCCATCGTCATGGCCCTGCGCACCCGCCGCGAGACACTGGGCCTTGACACCGCGCTCGATACCAACCTGATCTACCCCCTCAGCCAGTTGGTGAGCCACCTCACCGGTCTGCCGATCCCGCCCAACAAGGCTATCATCGGCGACAACGCCTTTGCCTACACCTCGGGTATGTACCAGGACGGCGCGCTGCGCGGCCAGACCGATGCCGAGCGCATCGACCCGGCCGACATTGGCATCCTGGGCGCCAAGGATAGTGTGCCCTTGCTGACGGGGCGAGAAGGATTGCGCCGCCGCTTGGCCCAGTTGGGCTTTAGCCTGGATGACCACGAATTCGAGCGCGTGTACGACCGCTTCCGCGACATGGCCCGCAAAAAGCCCGACCTGGCCATCCGCGATCTGGAGGCCATCGTCAGCGGCGAGACGGTCGTCTTTTTGGAAGAGACCTGGGGGTTGGAAGACGTGCAAATCACGTGCGGCATCAAAGCCCTGCCCGTGGCTGCCGTGCGCTTGCAAGGACCCGGTGGCGAGGAAGCGTGGGCCACCAGCCACGGCAACGGCCCGGTGGATGCCGTCTTTAAGGCCGTAGACAGCATCGTCCAGGTGTCCAACGATCTGCTCGAGTTCACGGTCCAAGCCATGACCGAGGGCATAGATGCCGTGGGCAAGGTCTCGGTCCGCATACGGGGTGAGGTGCCGCTGGGCGACACCGGCCAGACCGAAAAGCGCGTGTTCCTGGGGCGCGGCGCCGACACCGACATCCTGGTCGCCAGCGCCAAGGCCTACCTCTTTGCCCTGAACCGGCTGCTCGCCGCCCAGGAGGCCAGCCAGCGCCGCCAGGCGATGACCGAGGAGGTGCGCAAGGAGCTGGAAGAGA
>JASFTJ010000469.1:0-3278 GCA_050053615.1 Anaerolineae bacterium
GCGCCACGTATTGAAAGCGGGCGATGTCACCCCAGCCGACGCTGGGCAGCAAGGTCTGGTGATAGACGGCCAATGCCAGCAACCCCACCGCCATCGGGGCCAGCGCCGTCACCAGCCGCCGAGTACGCATTAGTAAACGTCTATCTCCGCGCGGCGCAGCTCCGCCTCGCGGAACTGGGCTAGCTCCTTCTTGAAATAGAGCGCCACGGCGCCGGTCGGCCCATTGCGGTGCTTGGCGACGATGATATCGGCGATGTTCGGACGCTCCGTGTTCTCGTTGTACATCTCGTCCCGGTAGATAAAGATGACCACGTCAGCGTCCTGTTCCAGCGCTCCCGACTCACGTAGATCGGATAGGATCGGACGCTTGTCGGTCCGTTGTTCGACGCCGCGGGAAAGCTGCGACAAGGCCAGCACCGGCACGTTCAGTTCGCGCGCCAGGGCCTTGAGGGCCCGTGAAATGGAAGAAATCTCTTGCACGCGGTTTTCGGAGCGAAAGTCGCCGCGCATGAGCTGCAAATAGTCTACCACCAGCAAGTCAACACCCACCTCGGCGTGGAGACGGCGAGCCTTGGTGCGTAACTCCAGGGCCGAGATGCCAGGCGTATCATCAATGAAGAACAGGGTCTCGGCCAGATCGCTGGTGGCTTTCATAAAGCGCCCCCACTCGTCTTCCGCAATCTCGCCCCGGCGCAGCCGCTGGGAATTGATGCCCGTCTCAGCCGAGATCAGCCGCTGCACGACCTGCTCGTTGGACATCTCCAGGCTAAAAAAGGCCACCCGTTGGCGGTATTTTTTGGCCGCGTTGTGCGCAAAGCTGAGCGCTAGGCTGGTCTTACCCACGCTGGGCCGAGCGGCCAGGATGACCATGTCCGAGCGCTGCAAGCCCCCCAGCAGCTTGTCAATGTCGTGAAACCCCGTAGGAATGCCGATCATCTCCCCACGATGGCGGGTCAGGTACTCGATGCGATCGTAATACTCGCTCAGCACCTGCTTGATAGAGACCAACTCGCGAGAGATGCGCCGCTCGGAGACGCCAAAGAGAATTTGCTCCGCGCGGTCTACCACTTCCTCTACGTCGTCCGCTTCCTGGTAGGCCAAGCCCGCGATCTTGCCGGCGGCGTCAATCAGCCGCCGCCGAGTGGCAGTGCGTTCCACGATGCGCGCATAGTGCTCGGCGTGGATGGAGGTGGGCACAGCATTGATCAATGAGGTGATGAATGCCGCCCCGCCGACCTCGTCGAGCTGCCCCCGCCGATCCAGTTCGTCACAGACGGTCAAAAAGTCGACGGGCTCACGCCGCTCGTGCAGGCTCGAGATCGTATCATAGATCCAGCCATGCTTCTCCCGATAAAAGTCCACAGGTCTCAGAATAGTCGCCACGCGGATGATGGCATCTGGGTCAATCAAAAGCGCACCCAGAATCGCTTCCTCTGCTTCAATACTCTGAGGCGGCAACCGCTCGATTGCTCTGCTCTCTGCCACGTTCTATGCCTTCCTCGGTTGAGGTCCGTCCCCTCGCGCAAAGCAGGCTCCTGCCGACATTTCGACATCAAGCAGGAGCCTTACCTTTCAACTACTCTCTGTAGCCGTCCACCAAGTTCTTGTGCACTTTGGACTTAGTCGTCCATATCGCCCAGATCCAACCCCTCGATAAAGTCCTTGTACGGCGCCAGCTTCTCTTTCTCCTCGGCTGTGAGCTCATCCATGTCGATCTCTTCATCTGGCGTCACCCCGGCCCGCTCCATGACCGACTCGCTGACGAAAATCGGCGCCTGGACACGGACCGCAAGGGCGATGGCGTCGCTAGGTCTCGAATCGAGTTCGATGCGCTCGCCATCTCGGTCCATCACGACCCGAGCATAGAAGGTATCGTCGTGTAAGTCATTTACCAGGATGTGCGAGACCTTGGCTCCGAGCTTGCCAATGCTCTGCTTTAGAAGGTCATGGGTCAAGGGGCGAGCCACCTCCACGTCTTGCAGCTTGATGGTAATAGCATCTGCCTCGTACGGTCCGATCCAGATAGCCAGGTAGCGCTCCACGTCCTCCTCTTTGAGGACCACCACCCGATGTTGGGACAGCAAACTGGCCCGAACACTGTCAATGGTGACCTTGATCATCGTTTGCTCCTTCCAAAAACCAATCGGCGCCAGGAACCACAGTTCCTCCGGGCGCTCCTGATTCGATTATACCACAAATGCCGCTGGACGCAAATTATACATTTTCTGGGCTTGGGTTCTGCTCTGTATGCTCATGAATGTATTTCGTCATATGGTTTGACTGATGATAGCATACTTGGTATAATAGTTGCCCGTTGGACAGGCGAACTGGAAACCCCTACACCGGCATCCTCAAGGAGACGCTGATGGCAAAGCCGAGGGCCATATTCTCAGCACGCTCCCAGACGCAGGAGACAAAGCCGGAGCAGCCGCGGTTGATGGAGTAGTTGCGTCTGTAGGCCCTACCACCCAATCCCCACTTCCAGTTTTGGGAGAGAGGGCGAGCGGTCAAAAAAAGCCGAGAGCATGGCCTACGAGGAGGCAATATGCCTGCGAGAAAGACACATTGGTCGAGTCTTCTGTTGATGGCCGGCGTGCTTGTCTTGATAACCGGCTGGCTACTGGTTGCGATAGGAATAGCGACGGGAAAGGGCGCAGGTGCCAGCGCGGCGAATCATCCCATAGCAGATAGGACAGAGATCTCTTCTCGCGCGCTGCTGTCGGTCACATATTCTTATACCACCTACCTCCCGCTGGTTATGGCACCGCCCCGCACCCCCAAAGACCTCGTCACCCAGACGTTGCTGACGTTGCCCGAGCCGCTGGCGGGCACGAGCTCCAGTTTCTGTGTTTGGGATTGGTGCGACATCTCCCCGCGCCTGTACCACGAGCCGCTTGTGGATGATCGCACGCTGATTGGATGGACGGATGCCGACGACGATGGGCACGTGAGCGTGGTGGGTAGCGCCGGGATCGAGCAGACGTTCGACTTTGCTTCGCGTTCCCTGCGGGGCCTGACTGCGCACAGTGACGGCACGTTCGCGGTGTTGCTGTACGACGCGACGAACCGCGTGCTCTGGCTTTCAAGGCGCGCGGCAGACGGGAGTGAGATCTGGACGACGAACTTGAACAGCGACATCGCCGAGCCCGATTTCTGGTTAGGCGGCAGTCGGTTGACGTATGGTGACGGGCTATACCTGGCCTACTTTACCGTCCAGGGCACATCTGGTGGGTTCACCGGCCACTATGGCGATCAACTGACCTACGTCGACGACAGTG
>JASFTJ010000470.1:0-3270 GCA_050053615.1 Anaerolineae bacterium
CCCCACCAATACGACGATCACGGCGAGGGCTCCCGCGATGAGCAGCGCCGGGTGGGGCTTGCTACGCGCGCTCACCCCGGGGCGAGGTCCTTCCTCCGGCAGAGCATCAGGCGTTTTGGTTTCCCGGACAGCCAGGACCGCACTCCCCATCCGGATACGATCCCCGGGGCGCAAGAGATACGACTGATGCCCGCCCAGCTGCCGCTCGTTGACGAACGTCCCGTTGGTGCTGCCCAGATCAGTCAGTGTCCAACCTTGTGGGGTCTGGCGAAGGCGAGCATGTCGCCGCGACACCCCGTGCTCAGCCAGCACAAAGTCGCTCGCTTCCCCGCGCCCGATGACAACCTCGGAAGCCGTCAAAGGGATCACACGACCCGCCAGATCCCCTTGCTCGATGATTAGTCGCACCCTACCTCCTGCCCCAACTCAGCCTTGCTTCGCCGGGAAGCCGTTGCCTAAAACACCTTTTTGAAGACAAAGGCCGCTTCCCCAAAGCGGACGACATCCCCGTCCTCGAGGGGACGGGGTTCTTCCACCCGCTCATCGTTGACAAAGGTGCCGTTGGCGCTGCCGACATCAAAGATCAGGAATTCTTGGCCCTCGGCCTTGATCCAGGCATGATTGCGCGACACGGTGGGATCGTCTAGGACGATCTGATTCTCCCGCGCGCGACCGACGTTGATCCTGCCTTTGATGTCAAACTTGCGGTCTGTCCGGGACTTGTCCACGAGCATCGCCAAGTGCTTGGGTCCCCGCTCGATGATACGAGTCCCCCCCGCCGCCGCGCCACCAGGCTCTGCTTCTCGAGCGGGCGGGGCAAAGGGAGGCGCCCCTACGCCAGGCCCAGGCCAGTCCGAAGTTGCCGCCTCCGTCCTGCTCTCGGCGGGAGGTCCCATAGCTGGCATCTCGGGAGCCGTGGGATCTGACATCCAGCCCGGCGCCGGTTCATACGCCTCATCATAGTCCGCCGAAACATACTCCTCCTCCGCACCCCGTCCCCTGAGCAGAACGACCAACAAGGCAATGAGAAGAATCAACAGCAGCAAGACACCACCGCCGATAGCTACTGCCAGCAGGGGTTGCTCTTGGATCGTGTCCCGGATGGTGTCGATGATTCCCTGCACACCTGTGGACTCGGCCCCGGATGCCGTCGATGGTGGGAGCGCGACCGTTTCGTCCAGTTGGGCCACCACCTCAGGCGTCGGTTCATCGGCCTGGGTCGATTCCGCCTCGGCCGTGGGTTCAACGGGCGGCACGGTGGGCTGCACTTCGGGTGTGAAACGGAACTTGGTCTCGGAGAATGCATCCCCCTGAGGAAGGTGGACCCTGACCAACAGGCTATGGTAGTTGTCATCCTCTGTCAAGGTCGAGTTGTAGCGCAGGATATACTGCTGCTTGAGCTGGGCAAGGACGTTCTCAAACAACGGCGTCAGTTCCTCAGGCTGGGGCGCTTGCTGATAGTTGCCCCCAGTCCGCTCGGCCAGCCGCTTCAGATACTTGGTGTCGATCTCGCCTCCCAGGCCGACAAGGCCAATGGAAAAAATGGGAATGCTGTGCCGGTTGGCCTCGTTGATGGGATCGTCGGGCGAGGACAGACTCCCTGCGTCCTTCACAGGGACGCCCTGAGCGTTGTCGCGCTCATCCCGCCCATCGGTCATCACGATCACCGCCCGCTTGCCTACCGGCTCGCTGGAGACCATTTTGACGCCTTTGTAGATGGCATCGTAGAGCGGCGTGTCCCATCCGATCTTGGTGTCGAGAAAGTTCACAACGTTGCGCACCGCGTTCCTGTCCGTCGTGAAACCGATCTCTTTGCCTTCCGCCAACGGCTGATCCAGGTCAATATCTACCTCATCGGCAAAGGCGATGAGCGCCACCCGATCCTGAGACGCCAGCTGCTCGACCAAAGCATTGGCAGCCCGCATGGCCTCCTTAATCGGTTTGCCTTCCATGGAGCCGCTGATATCGACAACCATCATGACCGATACGATTGCCCCAGGGTTCACCTGCGCCGCGACCTCAGATGGCGGGAACGAAGCCCTTCCGTCCTCAATAATCTCGAATTTGTCTGGCTCCAGGCCGAGAATAGGAACGCCGTCTTCGTTGCGAACAGTCACCAAGGTTCTCATGGAAGGGAAATCGTCAAGGTTAACATCATCAACGGAGACATTCACGACCCCCTGCGCGCAAGCAGGTACAGTCCCCCCCAGGAGGATCGCCACAACCAACGTCGCAACAACCCATTTGACTCTCATTCTATATCCTCCTTATCACAATGTTTCTACATCCCTCGGGGATGGTCTCAGTACTCGTCCTGGTAAAAGACCGCCAGAGCCTACATGGTCTAGTCAAGACCGCAAAGGCGGCGGCGCAGGCGATGCCGCCGAACGCCGTGCACAGTTCGGCTCGCTAACGAAACCGTATTGCCGCTAGAGCCGCTTGAAGGCCAACGTCGTTTCACCTAGGAGCAAGTAGTCACCATCCTGCAGTTCGTGGCGATATGTCCGATTCTCCTCATCCTTGTAGGACTCTCGGTCGCCAGCATAGGTCCCGTTGCTACTGCCCATGTCATAGAGCACAAACACCGATTCCTCGTCCTCGCGCTCTTCGATCCGGATTCTGGCATGCTGGGACGAAACAGTATCATCGCGGATCGAGACGTGGTTACCCGATACACGACCGATGGTCGTGGTGTCAGGCTGCAGGTTGATAACCCTGCCAACGGATCCTCGGTCCGGTCCATCCACCACAACCAGCCAGGCAAAAATGGGGCTAGGCCGCTCACTGATGACCATGGTCTGATCGGGAGGCGCGGCAGGCTGCCGCGGAGGTCCATACGGTTCAGGCGTCGTCCCCTCAGAAGGGACAGTGCGCACAAAACCTGGCTCTGACTCCTGCCCCCATCCCTGCTCCTCCTGATCGCCCAACGGGATTGTGGGCGGCGTCACACTTTCCTGATCGGCAAAGACCGTCTCCTGTTCGTCCAAATCATTCTCCTGGTGGGACCACTGCGGCTTGCGCATGGGTGTCGTGCGATCTTCTGACATCTCACTCCCTCCTCATAAAACTGGGACTTTTACACTATGACAAACAGATATTTCACCGAACATCAGAAACCTGCTAGCACCTGCTCACGGGATGCCGGCCTGTCCTGCTACGCTGTGTGCAGCCAGGCACTAGGGATAGCGCGTCGCTCCGCTACCAAGAAACTTGTTCGCCGAGGTCTCCCGACCGAGGCGTTGGGGGCTCGGTCAGAGACCTCGCCCAACA